>JBEKDM010000031.1:0-19116 GCA_050014375.1 Methanomassiliicoccales archaeon
TCCGGCCCAGTGGTTCGGTAATGCGCCTCGGGATTTGCCGGATTATTGAGCTGGTCCAGATAAACAGCGTTTTCCGTCTCCTTCGCTAGCCTCTTCGCGACCGAATAATAGCTTCTGGGATCTTCCGGCTCGACCTTCGTCGGTGTGACGATGACCTCCGCTCCGAAAGCCCGCAGTGCATCGATCTTCTCCGCACTCATCTTGTCGGGTATCGCGAATATGCTATGGTACCCTTTGACCGCTGCTACCATGGCCAGTCCGAACCCGGTGTTGCCCGAGGTGCTCTCCACTATGGACGAACCTTCCTTTAGGTCTCCAGATGATTCGGCCTCTGCGACCATGGACAGCGCTATTCTATCCTTCGAGCTTCCGCCTGGGTTCATGAACTCAAGTTTGACCAGCACGGTCGCTTCTATACCTTTTGTCAATCGGTTGAGCTTCACCAACGGCGTCTGACCAATGGTCTCGAGAATGTTGTTGCTCCACATGTTCAGAACATCCCCCGTTCGATTCCCTTGGCCCCGATCCAGCATTTGATAAGAAAAAGGGAAGGGTTGCCCTTTGGCAGGGCTTTGTCCGATTTCTTGTGCAGCAATTTGAAGGTTCCGACCGAGCCTTCGCTCACATTCATACCGTCCTCAACGCCTGGTCCAGGTCAGCGATGATGTCCTCGATGTCCTCGATACCGACCGCCAACCGGATGTAGTCGTCCGTGACGCCGGTGGCCTTCTGCTCCTCCGCCGTCAGCTGCTGGTGCGTGGTGGTCGCCGGGTGGATGATCAGGCTCTTGGTGTCACCGATGTTCGCCAGGTGGGAGAACAGCTTGACGTTGTTGATGACCTTCTGTCCAGCCTCGCGGCCTCCCTTGACGCCGAACCCGACCAGCGGGCCGAAGCCTCCGTGGAGGTACTTCTTGGCGGTCTCGTGGCTGACGTGGTTCGGCAGTCCCGGATAGTTGACCCAGGCCACCTTCGGGTGGTCCTTGAGGAACTTGGCCACGGCGAAAGCGTTCTCCGAGTGCCTCTGGATGCGGAGATGCAAGGTCTCCAGTCCCAACAGGAACAGCCAAGCGTTGAACGGCGAAAGTGCCGCACCAGTGTCCCGCAGAAGTTTCACCCGGATGTTGAACGCGAGCGCCACGTTTCCCAGTCCGGGGAAGTTGCCGAACGCGTCCCAGTACTTCAGGCCGTGATAGCTGGGGTCCGGCTCGGTGAAGTCCGGGAACTTGCCGTTGTCCCACCGGAACTTGCCGGAGTCGATGATGATGCCGCCGATGGAGTTGCCGTGCCCTCCGATGTATTTGGTGGCGGAATGGACCACGATGTCGGCGCCATGTTCGATCGGTTTGACCAGCCCGATGCCGGTGGTGTTGTCGACCACCAGCGGAATGCCGTTCTTGTGGGCGATCTTGGCGATGGCCTCAAAGTCCGGGATGTCCAGCTTCGGGTTGCCCACCGATTCCAGATAGATGGCGCGGGTCTTGGGGGTGATGGCGTTCTCGAACGCCGCCAGATCGGTGGATTTGACGAACTTGGCCTTCCTTCCCAAGTGCGGGAACGTGTAGTTGAACAGCTCGTAGGTTCCACCATACAAGTTGTCCGCGGACACGATCTCGTCCCCCGGACGGGTGATCGCCAAGAGCGAATAGGTGATGGCTGCCTGTCCCGATGCTACTGCGAGACCGGCGGTGCCACCTTCTAGCGCAGCCACCCTCTGTTCGAACACGTCCGTCGTCGGGTTCATGAGACGGGTGTATATGTTACCAAGTTCCCTTAGGCCGAACAGGTTGGCCGCATGATCTGTCGATTTGAACACGTAGGAGGTCGTCTGGTAAAGGGGGACGGCCCTCGACGTGGTTGCAGAATCTCCTGCTTGCGGTTGACCGGCGTGTATTGCTAATGTTCCGAATCCTTGTTTCTTTTCTACCATTTTGTTCACTTCCTGTTTTTTCCTTTCAAGTCGTTGTGATTTCATGCCGGGGTCCTTTTTCTTTCAACTTCAGGTCCCACATGAGTTCACTATTGTTAACTTCTTAAACACCGGATTTCGTAAGTTATATTAGAATATATTCCTCGCTTTAAAGGGCTAAAAAATTCAAATAATAATCTATCAATAATTATAATTAATCATGTTTATGTATAATCCAGATTATTACATTTATGTCAAAGAATCAGATCAATGGTGAATTAATAATGTCATTCATGAATATTCATTTAATAATAATTTAGGTGTATTTGGTAACTCTAACTCCCACGTTTAGGGAATAGGCCGGTCCCGAGCTTCCCGTCCAAGGTCCTCATGTTCTTCGACACTTCGGACATTATGACCGATGTGCCAGTGTCGATCATGTAGATCCTGCTGAGTATTTTCAGCAGGTCGATCGGCGTCATCTCCTTCAACAGCTTCGCCCTGCGAAGCTGGTTCTGCATGGTGCAGTAGATGTACAGCGAGAGGAAGCCGACAAAGACGTGCCCGAAGATCGATTCCGTGTCCCGAAGGTAGGACCGATCGGCATCCAGCACGTTCTTGTACGTGTCGAATAGGCCCTCCACGAACTCCCGCCGCTTGTACAGCTCGAAGATGGCCTTCGGCTCATCATCAATGCTCGACAGGATCAATATGTTGCCGCAGCGCGGCAACTTCCTTTCCATTTCGCCTCTGGTGATGATATTCTCCTGCAGCTCCGCGTGGAGGTGGGTAACCTCGTCCAGGCGCATGTCCTCGTCCTGGAAACGGTACAGGAAGTGCTCCCCGTGCTTTGCCCGGCCATATTTGATCAGGCGGTCGTGGAACATGAGGAAAGAGTCGAGCTCGATCTGGACCTCGTACAGCTTGCTGTTCCGCTTCAGCGGCACGACGTACCGGACCTTCCTGGCATCCAGGAAGGTGCACACGTCGTCCCCGAAGAAGCCCCGGTCCATGACCAGCGTCTTCCCCTCCAGGCCGACCTCCTCCATCGTCTGGTAGATCGTGGCGATGTCGCGCACGCTGCCGGGCAGCGCGCGCAGCATCGTCGGCAGGTGGTCGTCCAGACTGCACAGCAGCGCCAGGTTGACCTGGGGCAGGTGGCAGTGTTCCTTGTTGTAGCCCTTTTCCGCGATGGTGATGTTGGGCGATCTAGTGAAGAAGCAGCTGAGGTCGTATACCAGTTCCTGACCGCGAACGGCCAGGTGTCGGAACACCGCATCCTGGCCACGCTTGTTCGTCCCCACCCGACGAAGCACCTGGCCTAGGCGGTCCGCCTCCAGGTTCGGTCCGATGCCTTCAACGTCGTACAGGCCGTCCCAATCCGATGCCGCCCGCTTCAGCGGAACCTCGTCCTGGGCGCGCAGCATCGCGAGGGCGACGATCTCACGCCAGTCGGGGAAGTTCCCCTCCAGGACCGGCCGGAGCGGTCGGATGCATTCCGCCAGGAGCGCAGCGTTTCCGAACTGCCAGACGGATCTCGGAACAATTTCGTCGTGGCGATGTTGGGCCGGGACCAGGCCCAGCTCCTGGTCTAGTTTACCGATGTAGGTCGAAGACTTATCTGGTCTCTTGGTGCTCTTGTTCCAATGACTGGTGGAATGATAGACGTAGAACGAGTTGTTGATCTTCTTTACCTCCAGACCCTTCTCGCCAGCGGCCCGCCGCTGGCTTAACCAATCCAGCACCCATCCTTCCATGATATGTTATATTATACCATATTATATATACATTTTTTGTTATCAGACCTGAATCAATCCAGATAACAAGATTCACGATAAATTATGAAAAAATGCTATGGTACAAATCTGGAGGTTAGAGTTGGTAAATGATCCCAAGGATGAAGGTACGAAGGGTCTCGAGTCTTAGACGGTGTTTCATCTTCGGAATTACTTATCTCTAATCCATCAACGCCAATCAATAGGTCCAAGATTTATTGGATTATCAACATCGGTTCTACGAAGATACCTCTAAAGCCCTCCTGCTCCTGGATGATTTACAGTACAATGAACCTCGATGTTGGTCTTATGAAGAAAGAGGAATGTCGGAGTCCAATCGAGTCGACCTTCATCTACGCGGCTAGGGCAGATATTATTGTGGGACAGATAGATGGAATGTGTTGAAGCTAGAAGATGAACGACCTAATCAGCGATGCTTCTGATCATAAGTAGTAATGAATGTTCAGGTCAACTGTCTGATTTTATATTATGCCATATTTGAATATCATTATTCTCCGGTATATTCTAAATAAACTAATTTCCATCTAGGAATGGTGTAATAACTGGTTTCTTGTCATCCGTTATTAATGTATCCAGTAACAAGATTGTATGTCATTTTTCCTATTCGTGTCATGAATATAGAAAATCGTCACAAAGGGAAATTAGAATTCATATATGAATAATATTAACAATTGTTGACATATAACCCCCTGTATATCAGGACAAATAAGCAACGGGCCGTCCCCGCAGGACGGTAAGGCGATAGGCGATTGCATTCAGAGAACTGGAGATTGGCAGCGGATGCTATATGTCCACTCTTCAGTGCAAATCACAATGAGAGCAAGAAAGGAGAAATTAACATGGCAAAACAAAGGAACATTGCAATATATGGAAAGGGTGGCATCGGCAAATCGACCACTTCATCGAACCTTAGCGCGGCACTATCAGAACGCGGTCTGAAGGTGATGCAGATAGGTTGCGATCCAAAGAGCGATTCGACCAATACCCTCAGAAAAGGTCTATTCATCCCGACGGTTTTGGACACTTTGAGAAGTGGAAAGCGGGTCGAGATCGAGGACGTGGTTCACGAGGGCTTCAACGGGGTCCTGTGCGTTGAAGCCGGAGGACCGGAACCAGGTGTCGGTTGCGCTGGCCGTGGTATCATTACCGCAATCGAGCTCCTAAAACAGCAAAAGGTTTTTGAACTGTATAAACCGGACGTGGTGATCTACGACGTTCTGGGAGACGTCGTATGCGGAGGGTTCGGCATGCCTATCAGAGAGGGAGTGGCGGACCAGGTCTACACGGTCAGTTCGTCTGACTTCATGGCGATATATGCAGCGAACAACCTGTTCAAGGGCATCAAGAAGTATGCCAACAGTGGCGGAGCACTGTTCAGCGGGATAATCGCAAACTCGACGAATTTGCCGATCCAACATGGTATCATCTCCGATTTCGCGGCAAAGACCAAGACCAAGATAACCGAGTTCGTCCCAAGGTCCCTGACCGTCACCAAAAGCGAGCTGCAGGGTAAGACTGTGATCGAGGCTGCCCCAGATTCTGAGCAGGCAGATGTCTACAGAGAGCTAGCAAGAAAGGTCCTGGAAAACAAGGACAGATATGTTCCATCTCCATTGGAGTTTGACCAGCTCAAGTCATGGGCAGAAAGTTGGTCCGACCAGTTGCTGGAACAGAAGGATGTGCCTGTTGGAGTCATCCCGGGACCGGACACCGCTGGAAACAGTGATTCTCAGACCAAGACCAAAAGGACCTCTAAGGCGTCCAGCGTGGCAAGGGCGAGGCCAAGGCGTGCGGCAATAAAGGAGGCTTAAGGATGACGGACGAGAATGCCCCGCACATAATCAATTCGCACATCGATCTGGAGCAGGCGACCTGCCCCAACCGAGAGGAAAGGGCGAACGGCATCAATGCCTACTACGGACAAGCGAGTGACCTCCTAAAAGATGCAAGGGCTGGAAAGCTGAAGCAGTGCGATAGGAAGTTCCAGCAAAGCTCTGGATGTACTCTTAACTTTTACCTGACAGTGCGGATCAACACCATCAGGGATGCCACCATAATCTATCACGCTCCGGTCGGTTGCTCATGCGCATCATTGGGCTACCGAGAGTTATTTCAACACATCCCGGCCAGCTTGGGAGCGCCGCAGAACTATGACCTGCACTGGCTGACCACGGGGATGAACGAGAAGGACATGGTGTATGGCGCCACCGAGAAGTTGAAGGCGGCCATCTATGAAGCTCAGAATCGGTACGATCCTAAGGCAATCTTCATCCTTACGTCCTGCGCTTCCGGCATTATCGGCGAGGATATTGAGGGAACGGTAAGAGACGTCCAGCCGAATGTAAAGGCGACGCTGGTGCCGGTCCACTGCGAAGGTATCAGGTCTAAACTGGTGCAGACTGGATATGACGCATTCTGGCATGCTGTCCTGAAATATCTGGTAAAGCCCCCGAAGAAGAAGCAGGCAGACCTTGTCAACGTCGCCAGCATGCTTTCGTACACATGGCAGGACCGTCTGGAGATCAAGAGGCTGTTGGGCCGGATGGGGCTTCGTGTCAACTACATACCAGAATTCGCGTCGGTGGAGCAGTTCGAACAACTGTCCGAGGCCGCGGTCACCGCGCCCATTTGCCCCACCTACACCGACTACCTTTCCCGTGGTCTGCAACAGGAATACGGGGTTCCTTACTTCCTTTATCCCTCGCCGATGGGATTCGCTAATACTGACGGTTGGCTAAGAGAGATCGCCAAACATACGGGGAAGGAGAAGGAAGCGGAAATCGTCATCGCCGAGGAACACGCCAAATGGGACCCCAAGCTGAAGCAACTCAGGGAAGAGTTCCGGAAGCTAAAACCCAATGGCGAGCACCTGGAGATACTCGGCGCCCTGGGTCAAGGCAGGCTCCTGGCCCAAGTGCCATACTTCGACGAGCTTGGGATCAAATCGTCCGCAGCGATCTGCCAGGATTATGACAACCTTATCCTCGAAGAGCTCGAGAAGGTGCTGGAGCAGGTGGGCGACTTCAAGATATTGGTCAATACTTTCCAGGCGGCTGAACAGGCGCATATCAACCGCAGGGTCGACCCGGATATGACCCTGACCTGCCCATTCCAAGGCAGTTCGTACAAGCGTCTCAAGGGGGTTACCAGGACCCATGCTCTGAGAGGCGATGCTAACCTATGGGCTCAACAGAGCGCTTACGCTGGAGCTGTGGCATACGGCGCTTTCCTGTTGCAAGGCTTCAAGAGCAGGTCCCTACAGAACACAATGAAGGCCAAGACGGAAGATGGTTACAAGGATTGGTATTACGAGCAGGATAATCCGCTTGTATTCCTCGACACCGAAGAGGGGGTATAAGACCTGTCCGAGAGCGAAGTAGAACGAGCGCGTTCGGAATTGATCCAGAAGTATCCCGAAGTGGTTGAAGCGCCCCGTTGGACATGCTCCTTGGGTGGCGCGTATATCACTACCACTGGACTCTACGGAGCTGTACCGATCCTGCACTCCGGTGCTGGGTGTGGCATCGCGCAGCTTCTTGGGTTCTTCTATGCTGCCGGGGAGAACGCTCCGGGCAATACTGGCGGTACCAGCACCCCATGTTCGTGCCTTACCGAGAAGCATGTGATCTTCGGTGGCGAGGACAAGCTAAGGAAGCTCATCGATTCAACGATAAAACTGATGAAGGGCGATCTGTACGTCGTCATTTCCGGATGCGTTCCGGCCCTGATCGGCGATGACGTGGAATCGATAGTCAGGGAGTTCAAGGGGAAGGCAGATGTCATATTCGTCAACACCGCCGGTTTCAAGGGAAACACCTTCGACGGATACGATTCCTTCCTGGACGCGGTGATCGACCAATACCTCGAGCCGAAACCGGTCCGGAAGAAGGTAGTGAACATCTTCGGTGTGATACCTTTCCAGCACGTATTCTGGAAGGGAGATCTGGTGAAGGTAAAGGAGCTCCTCGCCAAGATCGGCATCGAGGCGAACATCCTGTTCACCGAGTTCGATGGCCCCCAACATCTGAAGGACATTCCCGAAGCGGAGCTGAACATTGTCCTCTCTACCTGGAACGGGCACAAGGCGGCCAAGAAGCTGAAGGAGAAGTATGACCAGAATTACATCTCATACCCGAATACGCCGATCGGCCCGAAACAGACATCAGAGTTCCTGAGGCTGGTCGCAAAAAAGCTAAAGATCCCAAAGAAGACCGTGGATAAGGTCATTGCCGAAGAAGAGAAAATGGCGTACCGTTGGGTCGAGTATCTCTGCGATGGTATCTTCATTGGACTACCTCACCCATATGCGGCCTTCATAGGGGACTCGAACACAATACTCGGAATTACCAAATTCTTAGCCAATGAGGCGGGGTATTTGCCTGAGATAATTCAGATCACAGATGAACCGCCAGAAGAGGTGAGGGAACTAATAAGGCGGGAACTGGAGAACACAGAGGCGCTTTTCAAGCCGGAGATAATATTCGAGAAGGACGCTCATAAGATCAGGTTGAATCTACGCAACAGAAGTTTCCAGGTGATCTTCGCATCGTCGCTGGAAAAGTGGATCGCGGCTAAGGAGCTTGAAGTCCCCCATCTCAGCGTAACGTTCCCGATATATGACAGAGCGATAGTCGAACACACCTATGCCGGGTACCGAGGAGGTACCGTGCTTCTGGAGGACATCCTGACGAAGTACCTCGGACCGTTATGATGGTCTGATGAAAACTATCCATTACTCAAGATAGAACAAGGTGAGAACATGAGAAATTACAGTAACACCAGAGAAAGCGAGGTCGAGAGCCAACCTCGTCACGATAAGAATGGCGATCGAAGGATGGAGGTGGGGATTTGAGCAAGATCATCGCGATGAACCTCAAGAAGTCGTTCGTTTCCAAAGGAAACGGCAAGCATGGAAGAAAAGGCAACCATGTTGAGACCGAGGCCTTAGGGGGCGTCGACCTCGCCATTGTGAAAGGTGAGTTCCACGTCATCCTGGGTCCAAGCGGCTGTGGCAAGTCCACATTCCTGGACCTCGTAGCTGGACTCTCAAAACCGACCTCAGGGGAGCTCCTCATCGACAAGAAACCGATTGCTGGACCCGGGCCTGATCGGGCGGTAGTGTTCCAGCAATATGCCCTCCTGCCATGGAGAACAGCGCTCGGCAACGTCTCGTTCGGGCTGGAGAATCTTATTCCGGACAAGGCGACCAGGGAGAAGGATGCCTTGGAGTATCTTTCTCTAGTAGGGCTGAAAGGCTTCGAGAACCACTATCCACACGAATTGAGTGGAGGCATGAAGCAGAGAGTCGCGATAGCACGGGCGCTAGCGGTCAAGCCGGACATTCTTTTAATGGATGAGCCGTTCGCTGCGGTCGACGCTCAGACGAGGGAACTCCTCCAATATGACCTCTTGCGGCTCGCCACCGAGACCAACAAAACGGTCCTGTTCATCACCCACAGCATCGACGAGGCGGTGTTCCTGGCGGACCGTGTATCGGTGATGACGGCGCGCCCAGGCAAGATCAAAAAGGTCGTCTATGTCCCGATCCTTAGATCGGAAAGGCTCGAATCTGATGACATCAAGGCCACACCTCAATATGTCAAGACAAGGCATGAGCTCTGGGAGCTTCTTAAGGAAGAGGTCAACAAAGCACAGGAGATCACGCATAGGCAAGTGGGCAAGATCATTGACGATGCCAATGTCAATGCCCATAAGACATACGATACGGGATATGTCCAACTTCCCCCCCCGGTGGTCTAAGGAGCGGTTGACATGAACGATACAGCTACTCCGATAGAAACTGGGAAATTCCTGGGCGGGTCGATCCTGGGCAACGTCACGACATTGGGAATAAAGTTCTTCCACCTGTTCGGTGCGATAATAATATTCATCGTACTTTGGCAGTTCGCCCCAGATCTGGGACTCATCAACCCGATCATCATTCCCACCCCGACCAGGATATTCAACAAAGGTGTGGAGCTTACACTGAATGGGTCGCTCCTCAATAATATCTACATAAGCATGGGGCGTGTCGCGATCGGTTTCGGATGGGCGCTGCTCATAGCACTACCGTTGGGATTCATACTGGGCGGGTGGTTCAAAACGATTGAGACGGCCGTGAATCCGCTTCTCCAGGTAATAAGTCAGGCCAATCCATTCACGCTTTTTCCGGTCTTCATAACGCTCCTCGGAATCGGGGAGTTCTCGAAGATAAGCATAATCTTCTGGGTCTGCCAGTGGCCGATCTTGTTCAATACGGTGACCGGAATCAGGAATGTGGATCCGTCGTTAGTGAAGATGGCAAGGTCCATCGGGTTGACCAAGTTCCAGATGTTCCGAAAAGTGCTGCTGCCAGCTGCCTTGCCATCGGTGTTCACCGGCATAAGGATGAGTGCAGTATTCGCGTTCTTCATGCTCATCGGCGCGGAGATGATCGGATCGACCTCGGGAATTGGTTATATGATCATCCAAGCACAGGCCACGTTCCAGATGGACAAGATGTGGGTTGGAATTGTGACGGTGGCCTTCTTGGGGATAATCGTCAACTACGCCATTCTGCTGATAGAGCGGAGGCTATCGGGATGGAAGGAAGAGATCGTAATCTGAATCTGACAATGTAAGGGATGTGAAGAGGGATAATAAAAATGGTAGCAAAACAGACAAAAATAATCGCTGTCGTGGTGGTGGTACTTCTAATTGCAGTGGCCATATTGGCCGTTGTGTTGGTACCTTCAAGTAACAACACCAAAACAGGGTATAGGATAGTGGCAAATGTGAACAAAGATTGTGCGGGAACGCCTTGGTTCGTGGGTGAGGACATCGGTTACTTCGCAAGAGGAGGTATCGATTTCGTTGACGCGGGGGCACTGGACTGGTCCCTTCAGCCGGCGGCATTGATCAGTGGCCAGACCAATGTCTATGATGGCCATCCTAACACCTTGATCAACCTCCTTGAGAGCGGGGCCAAGATAAAAGGAGTAGTCATGGGTAGCATCGATCCGGACGACTATAACCTGACCGAGCAGCATATGCACTGGCTCGTCCTCAGCTCGAGCGGAATCAAAACGATCCATGACCTGGTCGCAAATGGCAGCAAGCCAAAGATCGCAGTGGGTGCGGAAGGGATATGCGCCGACCTGGAGAACAACGCCTGGTTCCGGCAGAACAACCTGACAAAGGACGACTTCCAATATGTGGTCCTCTCCGACCCGCTGCAGGAAGCCGCACTCCGCGCTGGGCAGATCGACGTGGCAGTTCTACACCCGCCATTCTACACGGCTGCGGAGGCGCATGGAGGCGTCACCATTGTGGCAAAAAGTGAGGACACATTAGGAATATACGCTGGAGTGTCGATGCTGGCCTTCACTGAGGACTTCATACAGAAGAATCCAGATGCGGTCCGGGCGTTCATTATAGCATACAAGAATGCTGAGAGATGGTCCAACGACTGGCGGGAACAATCCGGTCAGCTCACTGCCGGCAGGATTGGCCTCACGACAGCTAATTCGCACTATTATAGCTACTCAGGGGCTATCAACGATACAGCAATCCAGGTTTGGATTGACGCGATGGTGGCAGACGGCCTCCTTAAAAAGGGCCAGTACGTGCCATCTGATCTGTATACTACCGAGTTCAGCGATACCTGGGTCGCACCAACGCAAAAGCAACCGCTAAACCCGTTCGGACTCTCGACCCTAATCAACAGCACTTGGGTGAACCAGACCGGGGCGACGACCACGTACTCATCCTACGATGCCTACGTGATCTCGCAGGGTACAACGAATAATCTGTACGCAGATGTGGAGAAGAATCTCAACACTGGCAATATCGTCCAGCCGAGGTCATCTTCCTCCAGGGACTGGTGAGAGGACGATAGACTGAAAGATATTCGCCTCTGGGATCGGAGGCCGCCCTGGGGGGTTCGCAACGATCCAGGAACCAACCCCGGGGTGCAATTTGTATCAGTTTCGATCTGGCTATTCCAATGTTTCATCCAAAAAGGACCATATCGATGGCCATAATCCTAGAAAATTCTAACTCAGGAGAATAGAACGAATCATCCTGTCGAAGTAAGCAAGAAATGCATTTACCCCGCACGAAGGAACCAATGGTTGAAATGTACAGCACAAAGATGGCCTCGCCGAATGAGCCCTGGCTACGATCGAGCTTTACAAGGCTGGCAGAGAATGCAAGGCATTACATCATATCGACGAGCCTTGTGTTCCTATTCCTCATTGCTTGGCAGATCGCACCTACGGTCGGATGGGTTAATCCAATCTATGTCCCGACCCCTACGGCGATTCTGAACGAAATGATCAAGATGACGCTTTCCGGCGTGTTGGTCGATGATATCATCATCAGCATGACGCGCATATTCTTTGGTTTGGGTTTAGCACTTGCCGTCGCATTGCCTATGGGATTTCTTCTTGGAGGTTGGTTCAGCTCGATCGAGACCTCGATAGATCCCCTGATCTTGGTATTGAGCCAGGCAAATCCATTCACTCTGTTACCGGTCTTCATGACTCTGCTGGGAGTGGGGGAGCTCTCCAAGATCGCTGTCATCTTCTGGGTCTGTCAATTTCCAATCCTTTTCGGCACCGTGGCGGGCATCAAGAATGTCGACCCTGCGCTCGTCAAGATGGGGAGGTCGGTGGGTCTCAACAAAGTCCAGATATTCTCTAAAGTTCAGTTACCAAACGCATTGCCCTCGATATTTACGGGCTTTAGGTTGAGCGCACTATTTGCATTCTTCATGCTCATAGGGGCGGAGATGCTTGGCGCCAACTCGGGATTGGGATATCTGATCATAACTTCCTGCCCTTTCCATACGGCATCGTTCCAGCTGGAACGGATGTGGGCGGGAATCGTGACAGTGGCCATACTGGGTGTTCTGCTGAATTGGTCCATATCCCTGATCGAGAAGAGGTTCACAAGCTGGAAAGAAGACATAAATCTGTAAACCGGGGGAGACAAGATGAAGAATGAGAGAAAGGTCCTGCTGATCTCAGTATTGGCCATATTGGTTGTAGCGATTCTTATTGCGGTCGACATCCTGCCGAACTCGAGCTCTGAAGATGGGAATACCATAAGGGCTAATGTAATCAAAGATTGTTCGGGCACACCCTGGTTTGTCGGACAACAAAAGGGATATTTCGCTCATGCAGGAATAGATTTCAAAGATATGGGCTCCCTCGACTGGTCGTTGCAGGCAACTGCCCTTATCAGTGGGCAGTCAGATGTGTTTGACTGCCATCCCAACACGCTCATTAACATGATATCTTATGGCATCAAGGTCCACGCCGTAGCCCTCAGTACCATCAATAGGGATGCAAGTGAATCAGAAGGGATAATGCATTGGCTGGTCCTCAATGAAAGTGTGTTCAACGGTGTCCAGGATCTGGTCGCGGGCGGCTATCGACCCACAGTTGGATCAAGCAGTCCAGGCATGTGCATGGACCTGGAGGCAAACGGCTGGTTCAGCCAGCGAAATCTCTCGATGGATTCGTTCAATTTCGTGGTTATTCCGGATCCTCAACTTGAAAACGCTCTTAGACAGGGTCAGATCGATGTAGCCGTACTACCTTCATCATTCTATTCCGTTGTGGAGCAGCGCGGCGGGGTCAAGATCATAGGACAAAGTGAGAACGAATTCGGCTCGAACGCGGAGACCTCGCTTCTTGTCTTCAGGGATGATTTCATCGCAAGCAATCCTGATCTGGTTCGGTCCTTCATCGTCGCGTTCAAGAATGCGGAAAGGTGGTCCAATGATCACCAGGGAGAGTCGGGGGCATTAACCTCGAACACCCTAGGCCTATCCAATGTTACCACCCATTGGTATAGTTATACTGGGGCGATAGATGCTAGCATTTTGCAGCCTTGGATCGATGCCATGGTTAAGAGCGGAATTTTGGAAGCTGACAAGATAAAACCATCCGACCTCTACACAACCCAATTCAGCGACACGTGGATCAATGAGACAGAGCCGCAATCCCTAGATCCATACTCTGTAAGTTTAGGTCAAGGACTGAACTACTCCATTTCCGAGATTGAACAGATGATATCAACTCGGTCAGAATATTTCCGATAAATCCGACTTGATCTTATCACAGTGAGAACAAAATGCAAGGAGAACATAACCCATCAGACATTTGGTGAGGCTAGTTCCTCGATATTAAGACCGACATGCGCATGTCTTCTATAACTGATCAGATGAACGAAATAGCTCTGAAGGCCTGACCGACATCGCTCAATCAAATTATGCTTCTTTTGGCAAGATGAGCGCAATTCTCGATCTTATCGAATCTTTTTTTTTCAGTTAGATATTCATTAATGAATATTTTCCTGAATTAGTAATATTCCGATATCACATAAAGCAAATCATAACATTCGATGAAATGAACAGGAATGAAGCATCAGCCAGCATATCACCCACTGGGAACATCAATATGACGTTGGAATTTTGTCATATTAAAATGATGGATTATCTCCAAAAACATAATTCATTATAGAATAATATTAACAATTGTTTAGATATACCAATTGACATATCTGGAATTATTGGACCCGATGCCAATCGGGTCAGGAAGAATATCGTTACCCCTACCGCCCAGTATTGGACATGATCCGTGATCGATTTCGCCCAGTATTGGACCGATTGTACCAGTGGGTAGACCAACAAAGTTGCATAGGAATTCACACAAAGTGGAGTCGTCTGTATGACAGAAGATAGGAAGATAGTCGGAATACGCGGAAAGATAATCGGGGTGGTCCTAATAATTCTCGGCATATTGATCGCCGTAGGGCCTTGGACCATTTTCCCTGTTTGTAACAACGGCGACTCGACAATGGCCTGTCATTATACAGCGGAGGCAGAGATAATTGTAGGTTCACTTGTTGCACTCCTGGGCCTGGTGCTCATTATAGTAAATAGTGCCGAGGCGAAAATCGTTGTTGGCATTATCGGGATTGCATCGGGCATTTGGACCATTTTAGTTCCCACCGTCCTGATAGGAGTATGTGCCAGCGATATGATGAACTGTGTTAAGGAGTCGAAGCCCGCCTTGATAGCTCTTGGAGCAGTGACCATATTGGTCTCGTTGGTACTGATAATGCTGGTTAGGAAGAAGGATGGCGCCTAGTCCTAGCGATGGCCTAAGAGAGTATTTCGGAGCTGGAATGAAGAACGGCCGGGTAATGGTGGTGTGATGCAGAAACCGATGAGATTCACTGAACTTGTATCAAAGAGCATTCGCCAGAGGCTGTTCAGGAATCTGGCGACCATTCTATGCTTTGCCTTGGTCACCTCGAGCCTCCTATCAGCTTATTTTCTGGTGGGAGGGGCGGAGAACAGTGTACAGGCAGGAATATCCCGGCTTGGGGCAGACATCATGGTCGTTCCATTCCAGTATGGAGATCAGTCGCAATCCGTCATTCTCATGGGTAAGCCAACGACGTTCACGTTCGACCATTCTGTACAGGGTGATGTGGCAAACGTTAGCGGGGTATCTTCTGCATCCCCACAACTATTCGTCGCCACTTTGTCGGATCATCCCTGCTGTTCTGGCTCGTTCCAATTGATAGGAATTGATCCGGAGAATGATTTCACCATTACCCCGTGGTTGCATGATCAGCTGGGCAGGCCACTAGGTAATGACGAGGTGATCGTTGGGTCCAAGATCCTCGGGGATGTTGGCAGTACACTGAAGTTCTACGGGCACAACTTCACCATCGCCGGTAGACTTGACTCGACTGGGATGGGAATCGATTCCGCGGTCTTCTTGAGGTTGGAGGATGCTTATGTCATGGCGGAGGAATCGTCACAGAAGGCGGACGCGCCTCTGAACATCACCACTGGCGAGATATCGGCCTTGATGGTCCGAATAGACCCCGGGAGCAATGCCACCAGCGTGGCGAATAATATCATGCTCTCGGTCAGTGGAACGTCAGCCATTGCTTCGACGCAATTCTCGAAGCAGGTGAGCGACCGACTAGCTTCCACGGTCCAGGTACTTTACGTCACCACCGCCGCGATCACTGTTGTTTCATTGCCGATGGTTGCTGTGATATCGTCGATGGTAGCAAACGAAAGGAAGCGGGAGCTTGGACTGCTTCGCGCGATGGGAGCTACGAAGTCTTTCGTGTTCTCCCTCGTGTTCGTAGAATCTTTGTCACTGGCAATAATCGGTGGTTTGATCGGCGTGACTTTAACTTCGTTGATCATCTTCAATTTCCAGACATTGATAACGTCAAGTCTGAGCATCCCCTTCCTATGGCCTTCATTGCCAGTGGTGATCGCCGAATCCGCCCTCGCTATATCACTGGCCTTAGCCATCGGATCAATATCCTCGCTCTTACCTGCGTATAGATCCTGCAGATTGGAGCCATATGACGCGATTAGAAAGGGAGAGTCATGATAGAGACGAAGGAATTGACCAAGGTCTACGGGACCGGATCACGAGTGGTCAGAGCTGTCGACGGGGCAAGGTTGTCGTTGGAGGCTGGCGACTTCGCTTTGGTCATCGGTCGTTCGGGCAGTGGAAAATCAACGCTGCTCGGGATGCTCGGTGCTGTCACCAGACCAACTCAAGGCAAGGTTCTTCTCGATGGAGATGATTTGTGGGAAATGGACGACCGAGCACAGGCTATGATAAGGGCTAGAAAGATCGGTTTCGTCTTCCAGTTCGCTGGTCTGCTTCCAACATTGACTGCCATGGAGAACGCCAAGCTCCCTTCCCTGTTCTCCGAGGACAAGGAAGGATCTGTCAAACGGGCAGAGAGGTACTTCAAAGCGTTCGGTATCGAGGACAAGATGTTGTCCTTTCCTTCTCAACTTTCTGGCGGTGAGGCTAAACGCGTCTCAATAGTCCGGGCTCTTGTTAACGACCCGGTCCTGGTGATAGCCGATGAACCAACCGGCGATCTGGACATTGATACAGAGAAGGACATAATGTCCATCTTTCAACAGATAAACAAAGATGGGAGAACGATTGTCATGGTCACTCACAACCCAGAACTGAGCTCCTATGCAAATAAGGTCTTTAGAATGGATCGTGGAATATTATCGAAGGTCGACCTATGTCCATGACCGCGATCTTTATTCGTAATTATTGTTGAGAACCATACATCAGTTGTTAGTTAGACCAACATATTCCGAACGGGTGCAGCCCCTGAGGATTCTCGATGGGTCGGTTTGATACCAAGAATCCTGTGGGTGCTGTAAGTTCTCAGAATCTCTAACCCCTAGGGATAGGTTCGCTAAGCAGCGTACCGATGTTCCGCGACCCGCTACAAATTGCCTTGACCTTCACTTATACGTCTCCAAGATTCCCCCGAAGATGTCCTCGGCGAGCCTCAGACCGCCCTCATACCCGAGGTAGCTCCGGTCCATGACCAGCCGATGCATAACCGGTAGTGAAAGGTTCAGCCAGAACCCGTTCATTTCCGAGGCGATGTCCCTGTCCCAGGAGCTGCCCAGTATCAGGGGGGTATGGCCCTGAAGATCGTACCCTCTCAGTCTCTGGTAGATCTCACCGCTGTCCTCTTCGAAGACGAGTTCGGAGCGTAGGTCCTTGACGATGCGTTCGAACTCTGCCCTTACCCCATCCCGATGTTCGTCCGGGGTGCCCTCGGTCACGAACTGCTCGCCCGGAACGATGCCAAGCTCGTTCAGTAGGAAATTAGTGACACCAAGTGTATAGAACGAATCGTTCAGGTTGAAGAACCGGCCTACCAAGTCGTAGCGGAACTCGACGAAGAAATCGGCGGAGCGCTCGATGTGGTAATAGAACCTCTTCTCCTGCTGGTGAATAAAGGTTTCGACCTTCTCCTGGTCCAGTCCTGCGAACTTCTCCACTGACCTAAGGAATCTGCTGGTCTCCTTGGCCCCTATCGGTGCGACCGGATAGTGCAGGAACGGCGTCCCATACCTCTCCTTCAACTTCTCCGCTGTCCCTAGACCGACCCATGGGGATAGCACCAGGTTGAACGCGGCGTTCGGGACCGTTCTCCATTCCTTGACCCCTCCGGATTCCGGACCGAACAGGATGTTGACACGGAGACCGATGCCCTCAAGGAGTCTTTTTACCTGACCCAGGTTACCGGTCCAGAACGGGTCGTGGTACGGAACGGAGGACCACACGTTGACCAGTCCCTTCGCCTTCTTGACCCTCACGTCGCCAATCAACTGGTCGATTATCGCCCCGACCACCAGCTCATGCCCCTTGAGGTTGCTCCCCTTGAAACCGCCAGTTTCCGCATAGACGATCGGGACCCCCCTCTCCTGGTATTCCCGGACCACCTGGCGGACGTCATCCCCGACGATGTCCGACGTGCATCCCGTGAGCACCACGAAAAGGTCGCCCTTCAGCACCTTCAGCGAACCGTCGATCACTTCCCTAAGCCGATCCTCTCCGCCAAACACGATCTCCCTCTCGGTGGCGTTCGTGCACGGTATCGTGCTCCCGCCTGCATAGCCCGCACCCTGGTATCCCGACTGGCAGCTCAAACCGTGGAACAGCTTAACCCCGCAGCCGGGCCCGGAATGGAGGATGGGGATGGCCCTCTCGATCGCCACCACTGTTTGTTGCCCGCCTAGGGCACAGTAATGCCTCGGATTCTGGATGACCGTGCTCATTTGCATCCCTTCATGTATCCTGCAGCCCCTTGTTCCAGCCACCAATCCGTGTAAGGCAGCTCGGAATGTGCCGCTACATTCTCTACGAACGCCTTCGTCGTCAGCGTGTCCAGTATCTTATTGCCGTAGTTCAGGATACCCTGATATCCCAATCCGAATTGCTCGTCCCCAATCAGGAGGGTGGGAATGCCCAGCTTGACTCCCCAGACCGAGAGGCCGCCGTGCCTGGCTACGAAAACGTCCGGTCTGATCCTGTTTAGGAGGTTCACCAGTTCGAATACCTGCTTATTGCAGACGTTGAAGTTCTTCACGTCTCCATAGGTCTTGACGACGTGGATCAGCCCGTCGCTCTTCCGGTCCTGGTTGTCGTAACAGGGATCATGATGGAATATGCCCGCTCCAACGACATCCATTTCCAGTTCTTTGAGGATCGAGATCAGGCTGTGGCCGTGCGCTGCCCCAGCGGTCACGTATACGCGCTTTCCATGTAACCGTTCCCGAAGCGGATCCAGCTGCGGCATGATCCGCTCTCTCTCGGAAACGATGAGCCTTTCCGCAAGTTCCTCTTTTCCGGTCACCCGTCCCAGTTCCCTGAACCATTGGTCTGTGCCGTCCAGGCCATAGGGCGGCGGCGTTTTGACCTCCGGGACACCGAACTCCTGTTCCAGCGCTGCCGCCAGGTAAGTCCCCAAAGTGGGGCATATCTCGACCGTTGCCACGGCTTCCGATATCCTCTCCAGACTTTTCACAGTAGTGAATGGCACGATGTAGTTCGGCCTC
>JBEKDM010000032.1:0-19100 GCA_050014375.1 Methanomassiliicoccales archaeon
GACCTTTGCAGTGTCCTTAACCTCTTCTTTCGGCCTTTTTGGTGCCATATACCTATTGTTGAAGCTCTGGCCATAAATACGTATGTCTCCCACAAATGAAAATCAACCGTGCTAGAATTGAGTTACTAGAAATTCATGAAAGAACAATTGAGAAAAATCGCCTGATATAGATCCGAACGCTGGAGAATCATCATCGATAGGTTCGGCATTTTAGCCTTCGATCACGATTGAATTATTGTTAGGTCGCTCAAGCGTATGACATGTCGTTGATCGCGTCCATGATCAAGTCCATGGTCTCCCTGATGAGCGGCACCCTTCCTTGAAGGACTAGCTTGCCATTAACGAAAAATGCTGGTGCTTGGGTCACCCCACGCTCTCTAACCTCAATACCGTCTTGGAGCTTAACGATCTCGGCATCGATCTTCATCTCGTCGACTGCCTCATGTACAACCTGTTCCAGTTTCTTGCACTTGCCGCAGGTTGATGTGTAAACTTCGATCTTAACCGTCATTGTCATATTCTCCGTGAAAACAATCAAGGCATCATGAGGTTCATCAATCCTTGCATTGATCACGTCTGATTGCGGTTTTTCGGTATGATCGACCTTTCTATTTCACAAAGGATCCCCTGTTGCCCTGGCACAGATCCGGATCCAGTCTGTTGTATGTTCGAGGATACTAGAATCAGAAGTGCCGCCACCCTCATAGGCTTCCACCATCACCTTGACGTCCTTTGCACCTGCCATCACAGCCCGGTCCATCACATAGGTCGATGCCATCTCCTTGGCCCTGATGACCGCGTCACCCTGATTGTCAAACTTCTGTGGGTCGGCCAGTGAAGAGAACACCCAATAATGGCTGCCCCGGGGGTAGACCTGCATTGTGATCGATTCCGATACCTTGCTGCACACCGCTCCGACGGCATTGCCCACGTCCGCGTGCGGAGGTATGACCACTTTGACGTCTAGCCGCTTCTCCAGCTCTGGCACGAAAATATGCGCTGGCGCCCCGATCCCCACGATCGGCCGGTCAAGCATCGCAAAGATCGACATGGTACGGAACCCAGCCGCTCCCAGGCTGGCACGGATCATGTAGTCGAGAGACTTGGAATTTGTCAGCTCTCCAGCCTCGTCATAGATCAGTTTCTTGATGATCTCAGCACCGACCCGGGTGACCATCTCATCCATGAATATCTCGATGAACTGCTCGGACGTCACGCCTAACCGATTCGCGAAGATCTCGATACCTTCCCGGGAAGCATCGACGTCGCCCGATACATACAGCCCCTTCGCGTGCATGATATCGGTCGGTGTGAGCCCGGTCTGGGATACGAAGCCCTTGGCCTTGAGCGACCTGAGGTTCTCGATCACGTAGGTCCGGTCCTTCAGCGCATCGTGAAGTTCATAAAGTGTGGAAAGCCCGTAGGTCTTGATGTAATCGTATACCAACGCGTCCTCCATGCTTAGACCGGCTGTATCCCTTTCATACCAGGTATAGAACGTTGTGAGACGGGTCGTCTTGATCTTTTCCAGCACGTACGGATTGCGTTTTGATGCGATGGCCAGCGGCGTCACTCTCTCTGGACCGATCTCGATTCGGCCATGATGGTCCACTTGGACATCAGAATCCCCTCCGAGCCCGCTGGTCCAGATGTCTATGGCGCGGACTCTGGTTCTCCAGTTCCCGACAGTCGCACCCTCCTTGGTTATCCTTGGGAACCCTTTGTCCAGATATGCGATGTCGGTGGACGTCCCGCCGATGTCCAGCACAATGCAGTTGTCCAGCTTGGAGAGCAAACGCCCGCCCATGAGGCTGGCCGCCGGACCCGACAGTATGGTCTCCACCGGCCGCTCCCTGGCCATCGCGATGCTCATCATCGATCCGTCACCTTTGAACACCATGATCTGACCGGATATGTTCCTCTTCCTGAGGGAATCCTCGACACCGGTCAGGAACTCCCCGATGATCGGGATCAGCTTGGCGTTCAATATGGCGGTTATCGTTCTTTCCTTGATTCCCAGTTCCGAGGTCAGATCGTGACCGGCGACGACCAAACGGTCCGATCTCTCCAGTATCAAACGGCGGGCGATCTCCTCATGCTCTGGGTTGTGGACGCTGAAGATGCTCGAGATGACTATTGCATCGACCTTGCCCACCATAGAATCGATGGCATGTACCAATTGGAAGGTGTTCAGCGGGACGCGTTCCCGCCCGGTCACCGTGTGCCCTCCGGCAACCAAGTGGACCATCTTCGTGCCAAGATCGCATCCGGGTTCCGGGGCCCAACCAATGCATATCAGACCCACCGAACCACCTTTGCCAGTAAGTATGGAATTGGTCGCGAGGGTGGTAGAAAGGCCGATGAGACGGATCTCATCTACCGAGAACGCACTCGATGATAGGACTCCGTCGACCGCTCCAAGCATGCCGATCGAAAGATCAGAATAGGTCGTCGGCGATTTCGAGGTGGCCAGGACCTGCATCGAACTCATGTCCACAATGGCCGCGTCGGTGAACGTTCCACCGGTGTCGATACCCAGACCGAGGGTCCTTGGTTCTACTGCCGTCATATTGAGTCTAACCCCTGTTAATGCCCAAGTACACAGAGGGATTCAATATACTTTCCAAAAATCGAACGTTTAACCATGCAACGAAGGTTCTACTTTCCTCTGGATTATGATATTCATTCGTTAAATGTCGAAAAGATACCGCAACACTGAAGAATCGTAAGACAAGAGCATTTGGAAATCATTCGCTCACCCGAAAGAAACAGAAGTGATGCTTCCCGCCATGAGAAGTATTCAAATGTAATGGCCGCTTACCCCGGGCAGCGAGTTGAACCGGCCTTGAGCAATGAAACCACGGCTAATCCAGCCCCCTTGGGCTGATGGGATTCGGATTGACGACCATACTGCTAAGCCTGAGCAACGCCAGCTATTTTGCTCTGGGCGCTGCCATATTGACCATGGGCCTGTTCTTCGGTGGCGCGGCCCAGATCATCGCCGGCATAATGGAATACAAAAAAGGTAACACGTTCGGAATGACCGTATTCTGCAGTTTCGGGTTCTTCTGGATCGTGGTGATCTCTACGATCTTGGCACCCAAACTCGGCCTAGCAAGTGCAGAGAGCGCGCAGGCTATGGCGTGGCTCTTCTTTCTTTGGGGAGTTTACGTCGTCTACCTCACAATAGGCACCCTCCGTACCAACAGAATGATGCAGTTCACCTTCGCCGCGTTGGCGCTGGTACTCTTCCTCCTGTCTGCCGCTGATGCTTTCGGAAACGGGGACATCAAGATCTTGGCCGGTTACTTAGGCATCCTCGCAGGTGCGGGGGCCGTGTATATGGCCGCGTCCCATGTGTTGTTGGAAATGCTCGGGAGGAACGTTCTCCCGTTGTTCCCGGTAAAGAGGTAGGAACAGAAGGTCAAACCCTTTTTTCTGCCATTCGCATAAAAATGTGATATCATCGCAGGTGGTGGAAGGCGATTTCTCACCTGCTTGATTACCTTTCTTTTTGATACGAACATGCTAGCATTTGAGGAAAAGAGCCCGGTGGGCAGAATAACCGATATTGGTTGCGTAAGAACGATCGCTCTGATTTCGGTCTTTTATAGAATCCATTGAACAAGAGCACAACTCGACCTAGATATTTTCCTGCGAGTAGTGCCTTACCGGTGTGCCGTGCTCGGTCAGGTGACCGATTCGAGAATAAGATACGAAAGTAGGCCGGAAGATATGGGAAAAATAGAAGGCTGGTTTCGAAATCTTTACTTTTTCGCATAGCCTGCATCGCTGACCATGGCGGTGGGGGCGACGAAGTACAGCGAGTATTCGTTGTCACCTGCGATCTTATTGGCCAGGATTTCAACCTCTAATTCGGTCGAACTTATAGCGATGATCTTCTGGTCCATGACGGCGATCCACTCCCGGGGATGTTCCTGCATGAGGTTGATGTAGTTGTCCTTGAACCACTCGTCGTTCTTCAAATCGTTCTCGCTCTCGCTGATCTCATCGTCATTGGACATGTTCACTCATCCTTGCGAGTATTCTATTACTACTTCTGGCACTTTATTCTTTCTTTATTCTGCCCATGAATGGGCTTTCAGCAAACCAAGAGGCCAGAATGGGATGAATTGAGGAATCCCAACTAGGTCTGCTCAGCGGCTGCTCTGGAATTATGTCTGTTCAACCTTCCGAAACCAAAATTCAAGTACATCCGGCTCAGAGTCATTTTGAAGGTCTTCAAATGAGCGAATATGAGAGAACCTTGAACGACATCAAAGCTAGCCTCGGCATCGTGCCAGGTTTCATGAAAGCATTGCCCGAGGACGCGCTGGTCCATGAGTGGCCAATGTGGAAGAAATACACCCTGGAAGAAAGCGAAATACCAGAAAAGTATCGAGAACTGATGGGACTGGCCGTTGCCGCGAACATCAAGTGTCCTTACTGCCTATTCTTCCATCACGCTATGGCGAAAATGGCGGGTGCGACAGACGAGGAGATCGCGGAGACTGGATTCCTGGCAAGCCAGACTTCTAGATGGAGTGTTTTGTTACATGCCCAACGTTATGAACTGGAGACTCTGATGGAAGAGGGCAAGTTGATGGGAGATCATCTGACCAAGAATAAGAAATGAATAACTGAACCTTCAGGATGCAAAATAGAGGGTATCATTGAATCTCTGAGGCATTACATAGTTGTAGTAATCCCTACAACTGAATACTTGGAGGTATTTTCTGGGAGAACTCATTCAATGTTATTACTATGTGTTTGTTCTGGACAGACCATGCATGGTCTTTTTCGAGCAGCTGACGGGGTCCCATTAAGAAGCAATATCATTCTCTCGCGCATTGGTATGGGGGTGGATGCTGGAGTTTGATTCTTGTGAGGTAGACCATATATATTGATATTGTCGTTTTTCAAAAACGTCATCATGCCTTTGCCCCCCATATACGTCTTGGTTGTCGATGATGAACCTGAACTGTGCACACTGTCAAAGGAATTCTTGGAGATCCCGGGGGATATCGATGTGGATGTCGCATATTCGGTCAAAGAGGCCAGGCAAGCCCTCGGCAAGAAGTCTTATCACGTTATCGTTTCTGACTATCAGATGCCGGGCGAAGACGGCATCCAATTCCTCAAATCACTGCGATCTCAAGGGAATGGTACACCATTCATCCTCTTTACTGGCAAAGGGCGAGAAGAGATCGTTATCGAGGCGTTGAACAACGGGGCAGATGCCTACCTCCAAAAAGGCGGCATGCCGAGGCCAATGTATGCCGAACTGGACCACCGCATTAGGGCGGCAGCGGGAAAGCACCGTGCAGAAAAGGAGATCGCCCGCACCCTATCCATCCTCGAATCCATTATGGAATCCACCGCAGACGGTATCCTGGTCGCGGATGGCAAGGGCCGTATCGTTTTCTTCAACAAGATATTCAATCAAATGTAGGGTATTCCTCAGGAGATCATCTCAGCCAAGGATGATAATGCAGCGCTTGATTTCGTCATCCATCAGCTCAAGGAACCAGAAAAGTTCATTGCGACCGTAAGGGGGCTCTATGATGCACCGGAAAAGGTCAGTTTCGATGTGCTGGAGCTGAATGATGGCAGGGTCTTCGAACGATATTCGCGCCCGCAACGCATCGATGATTCAGTGTCTGGTCGGGTCTGGAGTTTCCGTGATGTGACCGAGCAGAAGAGGATGGAGGTGACACTGAAGGAAAGTGAGGCACTGCATCGTTCGATCTTGAACGCATCGCCTGATATCATAACCATTACGGATCTCAAAGGTCGTATCATGATGGTCTCCCCGATCGGATTGACCATGTTCGGCCATAAGGAAGGGGATGATGTACTCGGCCGTTCCATCATTGACTACCTGGTCCCCGAGGAGAGGGAACGGGCGTTGGCAAATATCCGATTGTTGTTCCAAGGGAACTTCAGAGGACCGGACGAATACCGGGCGATTCGGATCGATGACAATATGATGGACGTAGAGGTGAATGCCGACCTGATCCGTGGAATGGACGGTCATCCCAACGGATTGATCATCGTTATCCGTGACATCACCGAGCGGAAGCGGTTGGAACGGGCATTGCGAGACGGCGAGGAGAAGTTCCGTGAGATCTTCAACCGCGCCAATGATGCGATCCGAGTGCATGAAGTATCCGAAGAGGGAACCCCGGGGCGCTTCCTAGATGCAAACGAGATGGCTAGCCGCATGCTCGGTTACACTCGCGAGGAGATGCTCCAAATGCAGCCCTGCGACATCACTACTGGTTATTACGATCCCCCGCTTCCGAAGGTGTTCGAGACCCTGAGGGCCACAGGTTGCACAAAATTCGAGACAGAGCACAGACACAAGAACGGCTCCATTGTTCCGGTCGAGATAAACTCGCACATTGTGAACCTGCAAGGCAAAAGGATGACCATCGAGGTGGTCCGCGATATATCGGAGAACAAGCGCAACATGAATGCGCTGAGGACCGCAAACGTGAAGCTCAATCTACTTTCCAGCATTACTCGGCACGATATCAAGAACCAACTGATGACGCTCACTGGCCATATGATGTTGATCGATGGCAATCAGAATGATGTCGGTCAGCATCTGCAGAAGGCCGAGACCGCCGCAAACCATATCTCCGCCATGATCCAGTTCACCAAGACCTATGAGGACATCGGTGTTTATGCACCGGCCTGGCAAAGTGTCCGTGAATTGGTGGACAAGTGTTCCAAAGAGGTCCATATGGGAACGATCCGTGTTGTGAACGATGTTTCGGCGGGGATCGAGATCTTTGCCGACCCGCTTATTATAAAAGTGTTCTACAACCTGATCGACAATGCGGTCAGGCATGGCGGAAAGACATCCACGATACGATTCTATTCCGAAGAACGAAATGGGATGAGGACGATTTTCTGTGAGGACGACGGAGTGGGAATCCCAGAAGAGATGAAAGAGAACCTGTTCATGAAGGGTTTCGGCAAGGACCATGGCCTCGGCCTCATCATCTCACGCGAGATCCTGGCCATCACTGGAATAAAGATCTGTGAGATTGGTGAGCATGGGCACGGTGCGAAGTTCAGGATGACGATATCTGACCACGGTCTCAGAGGCACGGCTTCCTTGACCATCAATTGAATTCATCATTGGTCTAAGACATTAGTTCATCAACGGGATAGACATGATCCAGCTCGAATGACAATAAGTCCAATGGCGTTGTTGTCCTGAGAAGAAGATCTGACCGTTTCTCCTAGATTATCGATGTATCGCATTGTTCCCAGACAACCCAGTTTATTTTTTAATATCAGCAATATTTATATCTGGAATGACCATACCGGTTTAGAGGGATGCACTATGCCAAGTTCTTTTGTAAAGGAAGCGCTAGCTAACGCTGGAGTCAAGCAACCAGCAAATGCAAGTATGGGAAATCAACAGGCACCAGCCCAGCCGGCCTACCAACCGGCGACGCCGGTCGTGAGCTCGTCGGATGAAGAACTGCTCCGTATCGCAGCTTCGTTGGACGTTTGCATAAAGATCATTGGATGCGGCGGCGGTGGCAGCAACACCATCAACCGGTGCGTCGACGCTGGCATAGCTGGAGGACAGCTCTGTGCCATCAACACTGACGCCAAGCACCTATTGACCATCCGCGCCCCGAAGAAGATTCTGATTGGTAAGTCGAAGACCAGGGGTTTAGGCGCAGGAGCAAGGCCCGAGGTCGGAGAGGAGTCCGCCCGCGAGAATGACAGCGAGATCAGAGACTTCCTGGCCGGCGCCAACATCGTATTCGTAACCGCAGGAATGGGGGGCGGCACCGGGACTGGTTCCGCTCACTACGTTGCCGGAATAGCCAAAGAGCAGATCCGGGCATTGACCCTGGGAATCGTCACCCTGCCGTTCAAGGCGGAAGGCACTATGCGAATGGAGAACGCCCTGTCCGGACTGAACAAGCTAAGACAGGTATGCGATACGACGATCGTTGTGCCTAACGACAAGCTCCTGGAAATGGTCCCGAAGTTGCCGGTCGAAGCGGCGTTCAAGGTCGCTGATGAAGTCCTGATGCAGACGATCAAGGGTCTCACGGAGATCATCACTAAGCCCGGCCTGGTCAACCTGGACTACGCCGATATCCAAACCGTCATGAACGAGGGCGGAGTGGCATTCGTCGGTATTGGTGAGGCGAGCACCGATGCGGACGACCGTGTGGGAGCCGCCGTACACGAAGCGCTCACCTCCCCGATGCTGGGTGAGGTCGACCTAAAGGGGGCAAAGGGTGTCCTGATCCGGGTCGTCGGCGGACCGGACATGACCGTCGGAGAGGCCCAGAGGGCCGCCGAGATCGTCAACAAGGCCGTCAGCGAGAGAGCCAGGATCATATGGGGATGTTCCATCGAGCCAGATCTCACGGGAACCATCAAGATCCTACTGATCATCACCGGCGCGAAGAGCCAGTATATGCTCGACGGTCGCGGAATGAACGCCCCGCAGGCACCGAAGGGGTCACCCCAGTATGCACGCAACCCGGCACCCCAGCCACAGCAATACCAACAGTCCAGGCAGCGCGACGACGACATAGACTCGGTGCGCTGAAACATGGGGGCAAACGAGAACTGCGTCGGCTGGACGCCCCCTTTCCTCAATGGAAGGGGGCACGTTCAAACATCGAATGGTGTCGCCGAAACTGATGGCGGGCAAGGCTCTAGGCGTCCATCGATAATTGATGGAGATCATAAAATATGATCTGGAACCGGCCCCTGCTCCAGTCGAAGTGCACCCTCTATGCAACGGCGACACGCACCGAGTAGCGGCGCATTCTCGGCCTTATCCACGGATCGGTGCCCTTTTCCTTTCACAATAAATATGGCCTATTTACCTATTGTTCAGGCTCAGGAAGACAGGCACTGGCGAATGGTATATCGTCGATGAGATCACGATGAGTAGTAAACGGTTGAGCGAACTCGGAATATCCAGGATCGATCCTCTTAGAGTGTTCTTATGTTATTATCACGAAATGATGCCTGGAAGGAAATAATCATTACCATGAGTTGAATCATTCCATAGAGAATTTCCTTATCACTCAGGAACACGGATCGAAGGGGAAGTTGAAGACCATGACAGAAACAGGTAAGACCTATGCGATGGGCTGGATCCACGAACACCCGGATATCAGGGACTATTCCCCCCGGCATGAGAAGATAGCCCCTTTGCTGGAGATGATCAATATGGGGACGTCCAGCAAGGACAGCTTACCGGTGACGACCGACCTCAGGCAATGGTGCCCTCCGGTGGAGGACCAAAAGGATCTCGGTTCGTGCACCGCGAACGCCGGAGTGGGGATGATCGAGTATTTCGAGCGGCGGGCGTTCGGAAAGCATGTGGACGCCTCGAGGCTATTCCTATACAAGACGACGAGGAACCTGCTCAGGAAGTCTGGGGACAGCGGGGCCGACCTCCGCACCACCATGGGGGCGATGGTGCTCTTTGGCGTTCCCCCAGAGAGCTACTGGCCATACAAGACCAAACCCGGAACGGGCGAAGAAGGCTTTGACCGCGAACCATCCGCCTTCTGCTATGCTTTCAGCCAGGCTTACAAATCGATCCAATACTACAAATTGGATCCTCCGGATTGTAGCAGGACGCAGGCGCTAAGCGAGATCAAGAACCATCTTGCTGCCGGATTGCCATCAATGTTCGGTTTCACCGTGTACAGTTCCATCCGCAGCGTCGGCGATACCGGTCAGATCCCCTTCCCTGGGTTGAAGGAATCGGTCGAAGGAGGGCATGCAATCATGGCCGTCGGATATGACGACAAGCTCAAGATCAAGAATGTCGAAAGCAAGATGGAGACCACCGGGGCATTCCTGATCAGGAACTCCTGGGGGATAGGATGGGGGGAGAAGGGATATGGCTGGCTCCCGTACGAGTACGTCCTGAAAGGTCTGGCGACCGACTGGTGGACACTGATGAAGGCAGAATACGCGGACAATGGGATATTTGGATTGTGATCATGCATAAAGTAATCGAAAAAGGGGAGATATGATTCCATATTTCCCAACAATATTCCAAAAAACGGCATTCATTTAAGGTCAAAACTCGTATGATTCTTGACCGCAATGGGCAGGTCATTCTTGGACACTGCGGGAATTGTGAAAAAAAATGCCGATCCTTTTCCCTCCTCCGATTCGACCCAAATGCGTCCGCCGTGGCGTTCGATTATTTTCTTCGCTATTGCCAGTCCAACGCCCGTCCCTGGATACTCGCCTCGGTCATGAAGCCTTTGGAACATCTGGAATATCTTTTCCGAGTATATTGTATCCAGACCGATTCCGTTATCCTTGACGGCGAAGATCCACTCTCCGGTGCCCACAGAGGCCGATATATGGACCTCAGGAGGCGCATGGCCATGGAACTTGATCGCGTTGGCCACCAGGTTCTGTATCACCTGGACGATCTGCGATTCATCGGCCTCGATGGTAGGCAGTGGATCCACTGAGATGGTTGCTTTTCTTTCTTCGATCGGGACCTTCAATAGCAAAATTGTTCTGGCGATCAATGCGTTCATGTCCACCGATCTGAAAGCTTTGCCACCGGTGTCCACCCTTGAGTATGCCAGCAGATCGTCGATCAGATCCTTCATTCTTTTTCCACCATCCACTGCGTAATGGATGTAGTCCCGCCCGTCGGGATCCAGCTTATCCTGGTACCGTTTGTCCAATAGGGTCAGGTAACTGATCACCATGCGGAGCGGCTCCTGCAGGTCATGGGACGCAACATAAGCGAACTGTTGCAGTTCGGCGTTGGAACGGGCAAGCTCGCTCGTCCTCTTAGTGTACTCCTGCTCGATCCTTTTTCGTTCGGTGACGTCGTGGACGATCGAGTAAAGCAAAGGCTTGCCGTGAACTCGGATAGGTCCGGAGTATACTTCAACATCCCGGAGTTCTCCACTGGCAAGCCGATGACGAAAGTCAAAATGCCTCTTTTCTCCACGAAGGGATTTCGCCATCTCCGCATTTATCATATCCGGGTTGAGAGTGTTGATTTCGCTAATCTTCATCCTGACCATCTCATCATGACCATAACCATAGTATTCACAGGCGGCAAGGTTCATATCGATAATCTCCGCGGTCGACGGATCTATTATCAACGTGGGAGCATGATTGTCCTCGAAGAGGCTTCGGTATCGGGCCTCGCTCTCTTCCAATGCTTCCTCGATACGCTTTCGCTCAGTGATGTCCCGGATGGTCATACTGGTCATTGTGCGACCATCCGGATCGATGAATAAAATGGAATTACCCTCGCCAATGAAGGTCGTCCCATCTCTCCGTCTGAAGGTAAACTCGGCTTTTCCACTGCCTTTCTGTGTTTGTTCCCGGATGGCTAACTCCAGCTTTTCATCATCGACGATTATTCCCGCTCTCCCTGCGGTTATGATCTCGTCTTCCGTCATGCAAAACAGCCTGGAGGCGGCCTCATTCGCGCACAGGATGGTCCCGTCCGGTATCGTCAACAGTATGGCATCGATGTTGTTCTCGAAAAAGGACCGATAAATGTCCCCACTCAATCGGGGCATTATCCTTCACACCTTCCAGTCACGAGACCCTCAGTACTGTATGTTGTGTGCATTGACAATTGATCTCAGTCACCTCGGGATGGATTATGTTTGAATTGGAGGGATTGATTGATATGCTTGTCGGTTGGTGGATGTTCCTGCATCATGAGCCGAAACCCAAGACGAGGATCGTAAATGGATACTCAACATATCCTTTGGAAATGATAAATAGGGATGTTTAGGGGACATGCTGGACAACAACCCCGCTGCCATAGATAGTGACTGGATGGCGGGTGCCCAATGGAGAGGCATTCTCGGTAGGCTTTTTTGACCTCTGCTCCTGTTCTTACAGATTCGATCATATTCACGAAGTTCTCCATTACCTTATAATGGACCTGACAATAAGACCACACATGCACCGGATCGGTAGCTCCTTGATGTGGAGTGAGGGGGTTACGAGATTATCAAACACCTGAATTTTGAGGTAGAACGTTATTATCATCAATTCTGCTCTGAATCTCAACAGATGAATCGATATTGACGCAAGTGCTCCTAGTCGACGATGAACAATCCTTGCTCGAGTTGGGAAGGGAGTTCCTTGAATCCATATACGGATTAAAGATCGACCTGGCGAATTCTGCATTAGAAGGCTTAGCCAAGTTCAAGGAGGTGGGACATGATGTGATCATATCCGATTTCCAGATGCCCGAAATGGATGGGATCGAGTTCCTCAGGAACCTGAGGGCCATGGGGGATTGCGTTCATTTCATCCTATTTACCGGCCGAGGGCGTGAGGAAGTTGCCATCAGCGCACTCAACAACGGAGCCGATTTCTATCTGAAGAAAGAAGGTAAAGTGTCGGTCCAATATACGGAACTGGCAAGCATAATAGAGAAGTCCGCAAAGCGACATAAACTGGAAAACCAGCTTAAGGAAAAGACAGATCTGCTGGCGCATGCGGAGAAAATGGGGAGATTGGGGTGTTGGGAGTATGATTTCATGTCCAATAAGTTCTGGTGCTCCAATGAGGTCTTGGAGATGATCCACCGACCTGATACCTTCCTTGACTCATCGGATTCTGAACTGGAAGAAATGATCATGAAAGAGGATCGCCAAAGATAACCGCCATGATGGGGGCTGCCAAGTTCGAAACTTTATCCACCTCCGATGTGATCCGCATCGAAGTGGAACCGAACCAGATCAAGACATGCACCGTCAGGATGCAACCGGTGACCGATAATTCTGGCAAGGTCTTCAAGATCATCAGCATAATCCAGGATATCAGCGATGAGGTTAGGCCGGATCGTTCTTCCGATCAATCTCTCATCAACGGCTAGACAGGGCCGGATCTGTTCGTTGACATCAACATCGAAAGGGCAACACAATTTTGCTGAAAGGACATTTCCAGCCTCGAGTTACGCCTATCGACGGCGGGCTTCACGTCGCTGATGATCTCGCCGAGGACGAGTTCCTAATCATGAAATAGTTCCGAAAGTGTCTTATCGCTTTGCCCTGATGCCTCGCTGCGCGTTCGCCGGTCTGTCTCTAGCTTTCCTCCTAAGATCGTCTAGTCAATTCGGCGGCGCGCTATTCCTCTGGATAGTGAGAATCGATTACGGTTGGTTCGAACGGCTCGACGAGATCGAGAAGTCGTCGAAACGCTGTTCCACGCCGGGTTACCTGTCCGTGGTCCTATGCCTTGCGCGGGGAGGATCAAAGATATGCAGAAGGATTTTCGCTCTTCATATTGTTCGAGATACATTCCCAAATTCTAGAGTAGAGTTAATGGAAGTGCTTTCCCCTCCCTTCTATATCAAGTTGCCCGATTACACTACGCTTGGCTATTCGAACTGCTCGAGATCCCCCTCCCCGAATTCACCAAAATATATATCTATTAGAAATATGGCTTATGTTTTAGGTATCAGGATGGAGGATTCAGGGAGGGCGATTATGTTGAAAAGTAGCATTATTCAACATAGCACGACCTTCGATCCCACATCTATCCAGGTCACAGACTCTTCCTGTGCCACCACTCATCCATACTCTGTGACAAACTCTTCGACCGGTCCTCATATGTTCCCACTCGGTGGTACAGTGGGCATAACTGACTAAGGAATACGGAGGTTGATTTAGCATGTCGACTAGAATTCGAAAATATGTTTTCACAATGGCATTGATAGGAATAGCGATTCTCGCGTTCTCCTTATTGGCCTGCAATGTAAAGGCCGATACGGCAGAGGTTCATGTTTGCATGGGAGATAGCATCACATCGGGTACGTATCTTACTGGAAATGATACTTATCCGGTCTATCTCGGTCGTTTCGTAGGGGGGACTACATACAACAGTGGAGTCGGTGGCGAAACCACTACCCAGATGTTGGCTCGTTTCACCCCTGATGTGTTGGCCCATTCTCCCACATACGTGTTCCTGATGGGTGGTACGAACGATGTGCTGCAAGGTGCGTCGGCGGCCACCATCGAGAGCAATCTGGCCACCATGTGCAATATGGCATCAGCGGCGGGTGCAAAGACATTCCTCATGAACATACCGCCTGGCACGCCCTTCACCTCCCCCCAGAATGCAGTGGTCAATGAGGTCAACGCGTGGATAGCGACACAGGCGTCGGCCAATGTGATTCTGGTAGATACCCATACTGCTCTGGCAAGTGGTACCAACCTGAATGTTGCCTATGACTCAGGAAACGGGATACTTCCGAATGCGCTGGGAATGTCGGTCATCGCTAAAACGATCGTGCTAACGGGTCAGGCCCATAGCATATTTACCAATGTCAAGTTTTGGACCGCGGCCTCTAACGGAGCTGCCTCAACCGCCGCCAATTGGGCAGGGAGCGTTGCACCGGTCGCCGGGGACAGATTAGTGTTCGATTCCGGTAGCATCAAGAACTGCTCGTTAGACCAAGCTATAACATACGGCTCCATCACCACCATCTCCACCTACACAGGTATTATCAGCATCGGCGCTGACATGGGGACGGTCGACGACCAAACGTACATAGGAGGGACCTTCACCGGATCATTTTCGCACATTGATATTTGTGGTGGCAATTTTGTCCAGCATGGGGCAGTCATTACCAACAATGTGCTGAAACTCGTCATGGTAGGTACTGGTAAGAATCTCCAGGTATCAGCATTTAACTTCTATGATCTGACATTAAATGGCAGTACCAACATATTATTCGATATTGCCTTTATTACGCATAATGTCTATATCGGACCCGGTGTCACTGTTACCAATTTCAATGGACTTGGAGGGCTCACATGGATGCCTTCCTTCGGTGGCGACACGTTCACCAATAACGGCTACATAACTGGCACGGGTCCCTTGACACTACAACTGAGCGGGGCCGATCGAACAGTGGTCTTAGGAAGGACCAATTGTCCGACCAACATAAGCGTGTCTTCCTTGGCCAGTGCATCTAGAACGCTCACTTTGAGCGGGAGCAGTTCCGTTGGGGCATTGACGGTAATATCATATCACACCACCAATGCGATCACTCTCAACCTGAACGGTCACACCCTCAACGCCTCATCCATAGCCGTCTCCACTCGTGGGGCCATAACATCGTCTGCGGTCGGTGCGATCATCAACGCCACTGGCGGAATAACTGTGGCGACGAGCGGAACCCTGAACGCGACCAAGATCTCATCGATTACATGCACATCATGTACCGGCGCAGGAACCTTTGTGGGATCGGGCTCAACAGCATTCATCATTCCCGCTGGGACAACCGCGATCGCGGCCGATGCGTTCTTTGGTTGTGTCCCAATGAACGCCGTTACGATCCCCTCAGGTGTCATAAGTATCGGGGCCAATGCGTTCTCATCATGCACCGCCCTGACCTCTGTGACCTTGCCGACTAGCGTCACATCCATCGGGGCCTCGGCGTTCTCATCATGCAGCGCCCTGACCTCGATCACTTTCTTGGGACTCGTTGCACCGACCAGTGTTGGTGCGAATTGGATTGCGAGCACCTCCGGAAGTATATTGGGTCATGCGTACGCTGCCTCGAACTTCCCCGCTCCAGGAAACGTCTGGAACGGATTGACGATGGGAACGAACATACCCACAGCTCCCGGTGCTCCCACAGGCCTCACCGCGATCCCGGGCAGCACTCAAATATCCCTGAACTGGACCGCGCCCGCCAGCAACGGCGGCAGTGCGATCGACTACTATGTCATCTACCAGGATGGCAGCCCCTTGGTCGCCCATCCTACCGGATTGACGACGACCATCACCGGTCTGACCAATGGCCAGAGCTACGTTTTCAACGTCTCAGCGCATAACGCCATCGGCCTAGGAGTTAAGAGCGTGGGGGTGGCAATGACGCCATTCACCATACCCAATGTCCCGACCGGACTGACGGCCGTTCCAGGCGACACACAGGTGATATTGAACTGGACCGCGCCAGCGTTCAATGGCGGTAATGCCATCACTGGCTACAAGCTATACAGCTCCGCTACCGAGACCGGAACCTACGCCCTGATCGCTTCGCCCTCGGGAACGACCTACACCAACACAGGTCTGACAAACAGCCAGACATATTGGTATAAGGTCAGCGCGGTCAACGCCGCCGGAGAGGGAGCCAAGACCGGTCAGATATCATCTGTTCCCTATACAGTGCCAGGTGTTCCCACCGGGCTGACGGCCATCGGCGGCAACGCCCAAGTATATCTGAACTGGACCGCACCGGTGTTCGATGGTGGACGAATCATCGACTATTACGTCATCTACCAGGATGGCAGCCCCTTGGTCGCCCATGCTACCGGATTGACAACGATCGTCACCGGTCTAACCAATGGCCAGAGCTATACGTTCAATGTCGCGGCGCATAACCTCGCCGGTACAGGCCCTCAGACTGGAGGAATAGCATCGACACCATTCACCATACCCAATGCCCCGACCGGGCTAACGGCTTTTACCGGTGATACCCACGTGACACTGAACTGGACCGCACCAGTGTTCGACGGTGGACGATCCATCGACTACTATGTCATCTACCAGGATGGCAGCCCCTTGGTCGACCACGTCACCGGATTGACTACGATCGTCACCGGTCTGACCAATGGCCAGAGCTACACGTTCAACGTCGCGGCGCATAGTTCGGCTGGAATCGGTTCCTTGTCCGTTTCGTGTGTGATCATCCCATACACCGTCCCAAGCAGACCTGTGCTCACCACCGCCACTGCGGGTTATCTCAACGTCACCCTCGTGTGGACTGCCCCGACATCAAGTGGGTACAGCCCGCTCACTGGCTATGAGACGTATTTCGGCACCAGTGTTGTTAACACCACATGGACCAAGTTCAGCACCGTCGGTGCATCGGTCCTGAGCGAAAAGATCACCGGTCTGACCGCAGGGACAACTTACTACTTTGGCGTCAAGGCGTTGAACATCGGAGGCGGCTCGGTAATTTCTAACAACCTAACCGCAGTGCCATACACTATTTCTGGTGCTCCGACCCTGTCCACCGCTACCCCAGGACTCGATAACGCGGTCCTCGTCTGGACCGCACCGGCCAATAACGGCGGCAGTCCCATCACCGGTTATCTGATATTCTATGGACTGAGCGATGCCACGACCCAGTTCGGAGGCATACAGCCTGCGACGCCACTTAGGGTGAACGTCACCGGGCTGATCGGCGGTACCCACTACTACTTCGCCGTAAAAGCGGTGAACGCTGCCGGAAACTCGCCGATGTCGAACGTCCTAAATGTCACAACAGTGATGGGAGTACCGGGGACGCCCACCGGGCTGACCGCCACAGCGGTCTATGGCAAGGTCACGCTGACCTGGACCGCACCGGCCAATACCGGCGGCAGCCCGATCATCGACTATAAGGTCTACCGTGGTATTTCCGCCGCTAGCGTGGCCAAGATCGGAAACAGCAGCTTAGCCACATATGTTGATGTCACCGCAACGCCCGGCTCCACCTACTATTACAAGGTCAGCGCGGTCAACGTGCTCGGTGAGGGCAATCAGAGCGCCTCTGCAACTGCCCTGGTTCCCACTTTGGTCCCGGTGACCGGGAAGATAGTGGACGCCAACGGAAATGTCCTGGCCGGCATCACGGTCGCCCTGGAGAACGGTTCGTCGGTCTTGACCGATGCCCAAGGCAACTTCACGATATTGGCCTCTCCGGGCAACCATACCTTGACCATCAGCGGTCCAGGCATTGATACCAAGAAAGTGGATGCATCCGTCAGCACATCCGGTCTAACAATTGGTAGCATTTCGACCAGCAAGGCAAGCGGTAGCGATTCCACCCTTAGCATAGTGGCGGTGGCCGTGATCGCCGTTTTGCTTGTGGTATTGCTGATCGTGATCGTCCGGCGCCGGAAAAAGATCAAGCAGTAGGTAGAACTGCCCAAACCTCTATGTTAAAATGGGGCCTACTCGGCCCCTCTTATTCTTTTTCTTACCTCTTGATTCTTTCGCATATTTGCTGCCGTTTTGATGCTTTGAGCGGACAAACCTCTATTCGCGGTTCTCCCGCACTATGGCCGCTCCGTCCATTGTCTTGGATGTGCCCCAATCCCTTTCACGCGGTCTGGGCCGCAGGTTTGCGCACGGGGTTGAATCCATGACTGTGATAGGGCTCGTTGTTCTGGAGCATCCAGAACAGGACGTGCAGCAGCTTACGGGCTGCTGCCGTAGTGGCCCTCTGATTCCCCTTCTTCTTTTCGATCTTGGAGTGGAACTTGGATAGCTGGCTGTCGGGATTGTATCGTATATGAACGTGGACGGACTCGATCAGGATCCACCTAAGGTGTTTCGAACCCTCCTTGCTTATCGCTCCATAATGCACGGTCGACGCCGACTGACTGACCGTCGGGGTCAGTCCAGCATAGGAGCTGAGGTGCTCCGGGTCCTTGAATCGGTGTATATCGGCGATCTCCGCCCAGATCAGTAATGCACCGTAATAGCCGATGCCTGGGAATGACGAGATCAGCTGAGCTTCTGGTCTCTTCTGATACTCCTGGTACAACTTCTCGTTCATCGACTCGATCTGGTCCTGGATTGCCTGGATGCAATCCAGGTTGATGTTGATCGTAACTATGTTCAGAGATCTCATCCATTCGATCGATTTGTTGGAGAAAGGGGTTTTCAAGTAATCGGGTCTACGGATCCCTCTCCTGGTCATTTCAGCATGGACCTTGTTCTTGAAGCTGGTCTGACGCTGGACCAGGAAGGTCCTCTGCCGGACCAGCTGGCGCAGGTCACGTATGTCCTTGCTCGGAATATAAGAGCAAGGCACCAGGTCCGCCCGTAACAGATGAGCCAGTGTCCGCGCCTCGACCTTGTCCGTCTTGATCTTCGCCTCGGCGATAGCTCTCACTTTCAGAGGATGTGCCAGTACCGCTTCGAATCCTCTCCGTTCGATCCCTTCATAGATGAATTCCCAGATTCCGGTCGATTCGAGGACGAACTTCGCGTCCTCGAATCTATCCAGGAATTCATCCAGTGCGTCGTTCGTTGAAAGGAACTTCTCGTTAGAGAGTTCCTTCCCATTCTCATCCAGTACGCTT
>JBEKDM010000033.1:0-19068 GCA_050014375.1 Methanomassiliicoccales archaeon
CTGCGCGACCGTCCCGTTCACCCGGCATTCGATCTCCAGATCGTGGATGTCATGGGCCAACGCCAGCTTTTTAGGTTCAGACATCGGAGCGAAGGTGTCCATACCCTTGCTCAGAGACCATGGAAGACCCGCCTTGCGGTATGTGCTCTGGACGTCCCTGGCGGTCACGTCGTTGAAGACGGCAACTGCGGAGATATGGTCCATCGCCTTCTCTTTCGGAATGTTCTTTCCGGTCTTGCCGACGATCAGGGCCAGTTCGACCTCGTGATCGACCCGACCGACACCCTCAGGAATGAGGATGCCCTCGCCGTTGCCAATCAACGATGACGTGGGCTTCAGGAAGATGACAGGTTCGGCAGGGACCTCGCTCTTGAGCTCCTTTATATGCTCCCTATAGTTCTGGCCGATGCACACGATCTTGCCGCTTCTCATATGGACACGTCTCGAACAAAGAGCTGGTTCGATTCACTCTTCGGAGGTATCGTTACCCTCGGCCACGGTCTCGAACTTCATGAGGACATTCATGCCCTTCATTGTGGCATGCACCTTGTCCGCCAGGTAGATGGCATCGTCAAGGGTGGCATTCTTGTCCCATTTGAAAATGCCATCATAGTTGCCCTTGGTCGGTTCAAAACCCAGGTTCCGGAGCGCGTCCAGTATCTCTGAGGGTCTCTTGCCTTCGGAACTGAACGTGACGGTGATGTACGTCAACATGAAGAGCAATACCCAACTCCGCTCCTTTAATCGTTTTGGAGTTGATCTAGTCCTCGTCCTTTGATTTGGCGAGCACGACATGGCCTTCGCCCCTGTACCCTCTGGCGATGATGTAGACCTCGGAGGAGCTGTCCCTGGACGCCTTTGGCGCGTACATGCGGACGTTGTCGAAGTGCTTCTTCACTTCAACGACGAACTCCTTGGTGTCCTTACCCTCGAATATCTTCATGACCAGCGTCCCATTGTCGACCAGCGTCTTCTGGGCAAAGCCCAGGGCATATTCGCACAGTTCTACTGAGCGGGCCTGATCAGTATCATAGGCACCGGAAATGTTCGGGCTCATGTCTGAAAGAATTACGTCGGCTTTGCCGGCGATCATGTATAGCAACTTTTCGACCGTTTCCGGCTTCCTTATGTCCCCGCGAATCGTCTCGACCATGCCGTCGACCGGTGCGATGCTTTGCAGGTCCACTCCGACCACATGTCCGGACTCGGTGACCCTCTCGGATGCTACTTGGAGCCAGCCGCCGGGCGCGGCGCCGAGGTCCACGACCACATACCCGGGTTTCATGATATGAAAACGATCGTCGATCTGGATCAGTTTGAAGGAGGCGCGGCTGCGATAGTCCAGCTGCTTTGCTTTACGGTAGAAGAAGTCCTTTCGGCGAGCCGAGAGCCAGTTCTTGGACATAACATGCTGTTCGATGCAATTCGGGGATAAAACGTTTTCCAATGGGAGGAACCGGTAGCGATCTGAATATCAAGAGAAACTAATGGAGTGGCCATGAAAGACTATTTAGACGCCGGACCGATTTACCTCCGGTGCCTTCCATGACCCAGAACGACTGGACGTACGCCCGCGCGGGTGTCGACATCGAGAAGAAGTCCCGCTCAATCGCTTCGCTAGTCAACAAGCTCGCCTACCGCAGGACCGGTAAGGGCAGGGTCATCGATATCAAGGGGCAGTTCACCAGCCTTATCGATTTTGACGGGACCGTACTGACGTTGTGCACCGATGGCGTCGGCACTAAACTGCTCATCGCCGAGGCGCTAGATAAGTGGGACACGGTAGGCATCGACTGCATGGCAATGAACGTCAACGACACCATTTGCGTCGGGGCCGAGCCGTTCGCCTTCGTCGATTACATCGCCATAGACAAACCGGACGAGAGGATCACTGAGCAGATCGGCATCGGTCTGGAGAAAGCGGCAGAGGACTGCAACGTGGACATCGTCGGAGGGGAGATCGCCGTCCTGCCGGAGATCGTCAGGGGCGTGGACCTGTCGGGAACCGCCCTGGGCTGGTTGGAGAAGGAAAAGATCGTCGACGGCAGCAAGGTGCAGATCGGAGACGCGATCATCGGATTGAGATCAACAGGCATTCACTCTAACGGGATGACGCTGGCAAGAAAGGTCTTGGAAGCGGCGGAGATCGGTCTCGATCAGAAGTTCGACCGTTTGGGGAAGACCATCGGCCAAGAGTTACTGACGCCCACCGAACTGTATGTCAAGAAAGTGATCGAGCTGGTCGCTAAGGTAAAGGTCCATGGCATGGTCGATGTGACCGGCGGTGGCCTGAAGAACTTCGTCCGTCTGAAGAAGAACGTGCTCTTTGAGCTTACGAACCCCATCAAACCCCAGCCAGTGTTCGACATAATCTCCGAATTGGGCAACGTAAGTGCTGTGGAGATGTACAAGACCTTCAACATGGGCATGGGCTACGGCATCGTGCTCCCGCAGGAGAATGTCAAGATGGCGTTACAAATACTCGGGAATGATGCAAAGGTCGTCGGCCAGGTGTCGGCCGGCAATGGTGTCGGAATACCATCGTTAAACGTTCACTACGAGAACTACTAAAGTCAACTACCAACGATCAAATCGTGGGCTTGTAACTGAGCTGTTCCCTGTTATGAACAGAACTCGCTACATTAGGCTCGTTGACGGAGAGCCTGCCAGCCTCAGCTGTACCGAGATTGGCGATGTTTCTGGCGGCATTGAGGTCAGCGTGAAGTTCGTAACCGCAGTAGGTACACTTGTACCGGAGGCCGATTCGAGACTTTTTGTCTATCCTGCCACACTTTGAACACTTCTGACTTGTGTATCGTGCATCGATGTAGAGTGCTACCTTCCCAACACTTTCGGCCTTGTAATCAACGAACCGTTGAAGCTGGCCGAAAGCCCAATTGCCTAGCGCCCTGTTGAAGCGCTTTCCCAACTGCTTTCCCTTTCGGATTCCGAGTTTTTCCAACGCTATCGCATCGAACGGCTGTGCCACTATCCAGTTGGCTACCTGGTGGTTCACGTCGGCCATGAAGCGTTTCTCCTTCTTCGACAAACGCTTCAATTTGCGTTTGGCGGAGCGGGTGCCTTTGGCCTGGAGTTGCCCACGCAGGTATTGTATGCGGCCTTTAACGGCTCGGATGTGATCAGAAGCATAGAACTTATTGTTCGAGAGGACCGCATGGTTAAGTATGCCCGTGTCAACTCCAAGAATGGTGATCGGGGGCCGGACGCTTGGCGTTCTTTCCTCTATAACTATGCCTAGGACAAGCTTCGTCCCATTGAACGACAACTTTGCAGCCACCGCCTTCCAGCCGTTGTATTGATGGAAATATTTCGGGATGTTCACATCGAGTTTGACCCTACCGGTCACACTAGACAGCGTAACGAAGCCTTTGCCAAACTCGGGTGTGAACGTCCGCTGATTGTATCGGATAGCGGACCACTTCTTCTTGACTGGGAGCCGTTCCAGTTTCTCCCGCTTGAGCATTTCGGAGGCAGTATCACGCGCAGTACATGTAAGGGAAGATGGGATGCCCGGAAATCGTTCTCGAGTAGGATAATAGGTCAGGTGATGCAACTTGAGTTTGTTCACAACCCGTGCTTGGAATCCGACGACTAGGATTTCGTTTGTAACGGCATTGACGACCTCTATCGTCTCGATAAGGCGCTTATCAGCAGGGAAATACAGGGTGATTGTACGATGTACGAACCTTCATTAATTGATCTGGTATATTTTGATATTAACTATAATTAATACTAACTTTGAAAATGTAGTTTTCCATGGGGAGTTATATGAGACGCATCTCGCTCAATTCCCGTTCCTTCGGGTCCGAGTTCGCCGGCTTCGAGCGGGAGCTGATGCGTCCCGACCGACATGCTGGCTGGGTAAAGTTCATCGCCGACGGCGTCATCAGGCTCAGGTGTTCACCGTTCTCCGAGCATTACCACGATTCCTATTATTACGTACCAGAGGACGTCAAGCTGAACGAGGGCGAATTGGTGAACCTGAACGTCGGTCCATTGCGCTGGGCTGGCATCAAGATCGAAGATGGGTCTGTTTTTCCATCCTACAAGGCCTCGTACCGGGAGGTAAGGAGCGCTGAGAAGGAAGTGCTCCGACTTCCCCGTCCCAGGATTGATGCAAAGGATTTCCAATACTTCCTTACCGAGCAATGGCGGGACGCTGAATACGATGGCCTTGGCAAGTCCCTGGCGTTGCAACTACTGTCCTGCCCGTCGGACGTTTACGGCAACGGGGGGATCGGTGCTCAGTCGATCTGCTTGTCGACCAAGAAAAGCCCCCTGCTTGACCTGAAGTCGACCATCAGGAACAGCCTTCCCGTCGAATTCACCGGCAAGAACGAACGGTACCGCTTTGATATCATCGAAAAGGATGAACAGACCGGGGCGTTGCAGGAAAAGCTCGGCCAGTCGTCGCCGAGGGAAACATCGTTCAACTTCCTCACGGTGATGAACCCGATGGCAGCCCCGCTACCGGTACAGGTGCCCACCACCATCGTCAACGCGCACAAGATAGGAGTCGAGAAAGAACCGAACCTGGACGTCCTTGATTACCTGCTCTACTCGCTCATGCTGCGTCCAGTGATCAAGCGCTCGGCCATTACGGAGATCGAGACCGGTATGCGATTGATCAAGGAGCAGGTGGAGCCGGAGTCGGTGGCGCTGGAACTTCCCATCGACCGCTATGCCATAACGAAATTGGCCATGGCCTTGTGCCGGTTGGAAGGCAAGGATGAGATAGACGATTCAACGTTCTCGAAGAGCAGGGAGACCTTCTTCGAACTGTACCGAGAATTCCTTGACACGCGCAAGGAACAATTCAAGCCGGGGAAGAGCTCTTATGGACGGAAGGGAGTGAGATCACAGGTTTCGGGGCAGCTTGACGCGACCGACCTTATTCTACTCTCCTACGTCCGCAAGATATCCAAACAGCAGGGGAAGGAGTACGTCACCGTCCAGGACCTCAAGGACGAGCTGGGCAAGAAACGCTATCAGCGCTATGACCTGGACCGTTCATTGGAACGTTTAAACAACTTCGGCAGGGTCATCCGGAGCGATAACATGACTGCGTTCAAACCAATCGAATTGGATTGATGCCGAAGGACCTTTTACCATGGCTCGAGCTTTGGCAACCCTCACCACGAAAAATATCGGCTGTGTCCTAATGAACTTAACGTAACCTGTCACGGACCTTGTGCGAAATGACCGCAACGCACGCTCCCAGTGCGGTGCATGTCTCAAGCGAATACTCTCCGAAAGTGATGTCCATGTGGTTAGGCGCCATCTCGTGGATGTCCTTAGGCACGCCTTTGGGACCGGCCCCGAACACCAGGCAGACGCTCCTACCGTTCAGAAGCATGTCAACGACCTCGTCGACGGAGCGTTTCTTCTTCTTATCCGGGTTGCATGTCGTGATCACCACCTCTCCCAGTTGCGGTTGGAAGCCTTTGCCGGGATATGCAAACGTTGAGAATCGGCCCTTGGCGGTCACGTCCTTCAAGTAACTGCCGTCCTCGCCGATCGACGTCGTCGTCGATACCCAGTCGGCGATCTCCTGCGGAGTCGTCAGGTCTTGCGGGAACGGGAAGCCGAGCGTCACCAGGTTGCAATCGAATGCGAGAGCGAGCGGCCCGGCGCGGGCCAGGATGCGGCGGTGCGCCTCGCGGAAGTTGTTCGGATCATAGGAGTTGTAAATGGCGATGGTCGCCCTGCCCAGCCGGCGTGTCTCTTTCATGGTCTTTCCGTAGAAAATTAGGATGATACAGGCCCGAAGGCCTTAAACGGTTTTCACTTTTCGATGTTGAGCGGGACCTGCTTCACCGATGTGAGCATGTCCTCTGTCCAGGTGTTCTTCAGCCTCTTCCTGCCCTTCCAGGCACCAGACTGGAGGATGTAGCCGACTAGCAGCGACAGGCCGATCGACGCCTCTACGTAGGCGACGGACTTGTTCGCGTCCCGGTTGATCTTGCCCCAGGACTGGGCCTCCTCGAAGGTGCAGCCGGACAGTCCGCCCCACTGGGGCGCATCCATGGTGATCTGGATGGCATAGTGGTGCCCACCCTTGTCGTAACCCAAAGTTTCCGCGATGACCTCGGTCTGCTGGATGAAGTTCTTCGGGACACCGCCGCCGATATAGATGACACCGGTCTTCTCCGCCTTGATCTTCATCTGGGTCAGCTCCCAGTTGTCACGTATGGGGTCCATATGCATGAACGGTTTCTTGGCGGCACGGGCCCTCTGGTACAAACCGGTCAGACCGATGCCGATGCTCGAGTCGTTGAGCGCCGGGACGAACATCGGTACGCCGTACTTGCGGCAGTTATAGAGGATCGAGGTCTTGTCCTTGACGTTGTCTCCGAGGATCTCCATGAACTCCCTGGACGAGTAGCCCCGGGGTTCGAGCTTCTCGGCGATGTTACCGATGACCGCGTCGGTCTCACGGAACTTGTCCTCATCGACCAGCGTGTCGTATATGCGGTCGACGAACAGCTCTCTGAGCGCCAGGTCGTCCACCCGCGGTGATGTCTTGTAGTGCGAGTAACCTTGTGCCTGGTAGAAGTCCTGGTAGGGGATCGCGCCGATGGTCACAATGGCGTCCACTATGCCGAACTTGACCATGTCGGCGATGACCTTCCTCAGGCCCGCCGCCACTAGCGGTCCTGCCAGACCGAGGATGATGGTCGGCCTTGCGGGGTCCTTCAGCGCCTTTTCGTATGCGATTCCGCAGGTGGCTAGAGCGCGACTCTGTATTGAGCTGTCCTTGTAAGCCTCCATCAGGTCCTTGACGGTCGAAATGTTGTCAAAGTCAATGTGCTTGACCTTCTCCTTCATCACAGTCTTCTTGGACAATACGCTTTTCTTTGCCAAAGTTTAGCCCCCGGTTACATAGGAATCTAGTATTTCAAACTTAAAGAATAACATCGATCTATGATGCGTTCTCATTGCTTTTCCGGCGCCTTCCTGGGCCGGCTGCAGATGGCGTAATCGTCGCCATCGAAAAAGACATCCAATTCAGGATGTTCGGCCTGGATCTCCTCGATCTTTTTGAGGACCTCGCGCAACGTGAAGTCGCTGTTCCTATCCAACTTTACGTGTACGCGTTTCTCCATCTCCCTGCTCCTGGCCAATAGCCCGATTCCCTCTAAGATAGGTCGGAGAATATATATCCTTTTTTGGAGGTCGACCGATAATGAGGTCGTTTTCTGGGGCAAACCGCGGATTGAGACATCATAACCTGGCCCGGTACAGGTTCCTCGGGATCCGGACCTCGAACACAACTCCTTGACCTTCTTTTCCTTTCTCGGAGATTGTCATACCGGTTATTGCTAGCCTCTCCCTGGTAAGGAATGCGCCCAATCCGTTGTTCTACCCGAATCCTATTTAGAATATCCTCGATCTGTCGGAATCAAGTATGCCGACATCCCAAATATCCATGCGAAAAGGCACGGGGAATATCTTATATAGATGGCTGGCCAGTCCAGAGTCGTCTATATTTCACCGCACGGGTATCAACAATGGCTTCTAGCAAGAAATTGGACGCCGCCCAACAGGAGGTCCGTTCGGACCCGGTGCTATCCACCGTCGAGGTCAGCGTAGCTTTTAAGCCCGATGACGGAGCAGACCTCAGGTCTTGGCTGGAGGGCGGGGATGATTTTCTATCATGGCTGAACGAGGGCGCCGAAGATCAGAAGACTGCCGACAATAAACATATGGCAGTGGTCGAGGCAAGCTCGGAGTACGTCACTGAGCTCAACGACAAGCTGAAGAAATATGAGGACGAACTACGTCTGCTGAAACAGAAGCTGGCTGAAGCGTTCATGGAGAATGCGGCGGAATCCGCCAGCAAGGATGTCGAAGTGGACCTGAGCCAGAAACTGCAGGAGCTTATCGAGGCGAAAGACCGCCTGGGGCTCGAGGTCGACCGGCTTCAGAAGCTGAATGACGAGATCAAGCAACATTTCCAGCAATCACTGGTCAATGTTTCAGAGGACAAATCGTCCTTGCTCATGAAAGAGATCGAACTGAAGGAGAAGGAGTCCAAGCTCCTGACCCGGGTGAGGGAGCTTGAGCTCAGGCAACGCGACGCTTCATCCTATACGTCCAAAGAGGTCGAGGCGAACCTGGAGGAACGCTTCCACACCGAGCTCCGGCAGAAGGAGACGGAGTGGCGGTTAAAGGAACAGCATCTGCTGGCCCGCATCCAGGAAATGGAGAAGGATATGCTCCGCCTTTCCATGGACCTCAAGCTCAAGGACGACAAGCTGAAGATATCCAACCTGGGAAAACCGGATATCGAGAAGGCCATGTCCCAGAAGTACGAAGAGCTCATGGTCAGGGAAAAGGAAACGGCCATAATGCAGAGCGAACTGGAACAGTTGAAGATCCAGATACGCGAAAAGGACGACGAGCTAAAGAAGATCAAGGACGTCGTCACTTATAAAGAGGACGAGCTGAACCGCCGCGAGGAGGACATGATGTACCGGGAAAAGGTCCTCTCAGGCGAGAAGCGCAAGTTCGAGGAGACCCGCAAGGAGCTCAGTGGCACCGACGAGGTGGAGCTCAAGAAGCGGATCGAGGAGCTCCGCAACGAGGTGCAAAAGAAGGAAGAGGACCTGCGCGCCAAGGAACGGTTCCTGAACACCAAGGCCGAAGAGATCCGGATGCGGGAGTCGGGCCTGATCGAGGACGAGATCAAGGCCCGGGAGAAGGACCGGGTCCTGGAGGCGACCCAGGCCAAGGTCAAGACCGGGAACACGAGGCTGGACGACCTGCTGCTGGGCGGTATTCCGTTCGGTTCTAACATCATGGTCCACGGCCCCCCGTTCGTCGGCAAGGAGGTCATGGTCAACTCGTTCATCGCGGAAGGCCTGAAAAAGGGAATTCCGGCTCTCTGGGTGATCACCGATAAGACCCCCAAGGACATACGCGAAGAGATGAAGTTCGTGCTCTCCGGCTACGACGAGTACGAAAGGAAGGGTTTGGTCCGGTACATCGACGCCTTCTCGCGCTCGATGGGGGACGAGTCCAGGGACGAATACACCGTCTACATTGACGAGCCCACCGACCACGAGAAGATCTCCGAGGCGGTGGAGACCATCACCAAGGCGTTCCGGGAAAGCCACGAATATTACCGTATGGCATTCCGTTCCATTTCCACGTTGATCGCCTACTCCGACCCGAACACCGCGTTCCGGTTCCTCTCACCCCTTTGCGGCAAGCGCAAGCGCGACAAGGCGGTCTCGATGTTCACGGTCGAGAAGGGGATGCATGGCGAGCAAGAGATCCAGATGCTCGGCTCGATCATGGACGGGATGATCGACTTCAAGGTCGACCAGCTGAAGACGTTCTTCTCGGTGCAGGGCATATCCGAGGTCCAGTCCCGTGCATACATCAGGTACACCGCATCGAAGCATGCGCTGCAGATCGGCTCGTTCGCTCTGGACCACATCAGGTGATGAAAAGGGCTGGAAAAGCAAGGTCAAAAAGGATCGCGTCAGTTCTGAATAAGACTACGCAACCTCTACACCGCTTCCTGGTTTTATTGTGCCTTTCTTTTGCACGTTGATATGCGGCAGCGGGAAAGGCGGCGGGAGCTTGATGTCCCTGGCGACGAGGAGCGCGGTCGGCAGGCAATTCGACACGATGGTGTTGTGCACGACATTTGCCTCTTCCACCGGCATCGAACCGTCCTTGGTCCACTCTGCCATGATGGCGTTGGCGTTTCCGTCACCGATGATCTGTCCTTCGATCTTTATGAAGCCCATCCCAGCATAGTTGGCAGTGAATCGGAAGTCAACAGAAATGGTCTCATCCGAGATCCTCACCACCTGGGTGATGCTGCTGTTCTGATCAATTCGGATGTTGGCGATGCGTTCTCCCGCTTTGGAGAATCGTTTCGCCTCGACAACGCTCATCTCGAAGGACTTGACCTGCATATTCACCACGCACCCTATCGGTGCAAGCGATATCAAACCTTTGTTATACTTTTCAAGAAGAAAATGATAAGGAGTGCCGCAGGCCGGGCTCGAACCAGCGACTTCAAGGTCTTCAGCCTTGCACTCTCCCAACTGAGTTACTGCGGCTTGGCGTTCAGAGAAAGTGGAAGTCCATTATAAAGGTTGGCATGGCCCCCGTACCAGGCACAAAGAGTGATCGTCCTGCCATATCGGAGCAAACGATCGGCACGCACCGAACCGGCGGTCGGGTAGATGCATCGTTTAGCACATACCCATGATTTCGCAAATAGCCAGACAGCTCATAACGTTTAAATACTCACGACCCGCTCCTTTCACGATACGATTTTGAGGAACCAGCATGGTCAAAGTTGCCTTTAGAAAAAGGATTCTGAGCAAATCAAGCCGCGCTCGATGCCTACGTCGGGACCAAAATGGAGTAGCCTCGGTTATCGGCACGATCATGGCCCTGCTGATCTTCCTGACGTTCATGTCCATGTTCGTCAACACCTACATCCCCATCTGGATGAAGGAGAACGAGCGATTGCACATGAACGAGGTGCAGAACCAGATGGGCGAGGTCAAGGGAAAGATCGACAACCTGATCGTCAACGCCCAGGTCACCGGGACGAGCATGGTCAACACCTATGAACCGATCACCATGGGAGCCCCTGGCATACCCCTATTCGCTTCTGCGACCGCCGGTGCCATCATATTGAAGCCTGTGGGAACCAGTACCACCGGTACCACTGTCAAGTTCAACTACACATCCGATAGCCATCAGATAACCGTCAACGAGAACGGCGGCGGTAAGCTGGAGTTCTATGCGCCGAACCGTTACTATGTCGGACAATGGCTGGCCTACGAGAATGGCGCCATAATCGTGAAGCAGGACGTGGGCGAGGCGATGAAGGCGACCCCGTCCCTAGAAATTACCAAATCGGGGAACAATTTCAATGTCGTGTTCACCCAGATCGACATCGTCGGGACCAATTCCACGATGGCGGGGACAGGAGTCGCCGGAGTGAACATCAACCTGATCTACCTGGACACGCAGAAGTATACGCCCAATTGGGGCTCTGGCGCCGACCAGAACACCACGGTCTACAAATTCAACACGGTGTACAACGTGGCGCTGATGGACTTCATGAACAAGACGATAAAGCCCGCTGATCCGCTTGCCACCTCCGGCGCTGTCCGGAATGGGAACACTTACACGGTCACGGTAACCAACGGCGGCACGACGGAAATGAAACTATCTGACACACTTCTTTCGGACAAGTCCCACATGGTCACCCTTCAAGTAATCAACACGGGAACGCTGACGCTCAGCCGCGCCTTCGTCCAGGTTGACATCAACGTCTAACGAGGTTACAGAATGACTACAGAAGCAGATCCAATGGCTCGCGGCAGCAGGAGGCAGGAGCAGCTGTCCAAGGAGAGCACCATGGCGAAGGCCAAGGAGGGTTATATGCGGTTCCTGAAGAAGGTCGCGCCGAACCGCGGGATCAAGGTCATGCTGCCAGCCAAGATGGTGGAGCAGAAACGCCTCCAGAAGGGTTCTCACGTTACCGACATTCCAGAGGTCAAGAGCTCTAGCATAGAGGTCCTGGAAGTATATCCAGTCCATGAACCCTATAGCTACGTCCGGGTCTCTTTCAACAACGAGAACAGCGAATACCTCTACGAGGTCATCGAGCCGGAACTGAGCCGGGAGGAAAAGGACCTTCTGGCCCTCATCAAGGACACGTTGCAGCGCACTCTCGGCTACGAGTGGGAGAAGCTCACCTCGCTGGACAAGGAAGAATACCTTCGGGAGAGCGTGGACTCGTTCGTTCAGACCAGGGGCATCAAGGTCGAGCCGATCACCAGGAAGAAGCTCGGTTATTACATCATCCGCGACTTCGTCGGTCACGGTGTGATCGACGTCATGATGCGCGACGACGATATCGAGGACATATCCTGTGATGGGTTCAATATCCCGATCTTCATCTCCCACAGGAAGTATGAGTCGGTGCGGTCCAACATCATTTTTGACAACGAAGATTCCCTGAACAATTTCGTCGTCACTCTGTCACAGAGGAGCGGCAAGCAGATATCCGTATCCAGCCCCATCCTGGACGGCACTACCATTGAAGGGCACCGGGTCCAGGCTACGTATTCGCGTGAGGTGACGACCAGAGGTTCGACCTTCACCATAAGGCGGTTCAAGCACCGCCCGTTCACCCCGGTCGACCTGTTGAAGTACAAGACCGTCTCACCAGAGATGATGGCCTATCTGTGGTTGGGTGTTGAGAACGGGGAATCGATGATCCTGTGCGGGGGAACGGCGTCCGGGAAGACGTCGGCGTTGAACTCACTGGCATTGTTCATACCGCCAGGGGCCAAGATCGTCTCCATGGAGGACACCAGGGAGATCAACCTTCCCCACGAGAACTGGATACCGGGCATGACCCGTACCGGGGTCGGGGAAAAGGACCGGGATGGCAAGTCAGCCGGGGAGATCGACATGTTCGACCTGGTGCGTGCCGCACTGAGACAGCGTCCGAACTATATCCTGGTCGGCGAGGTCAGAGGAAAGGAGACATACATCATGTTCCAGGCGATGGCCACCGGGCACTCGACCTATTCCACAATGCACGCTGATTCGGTCAAGTCGATGGTGAACAGGCTGGAGAACCCCCCCATCAACTGCCCCAGAATACTGCTTACGGCATTGCGCAACGTGCTCATCCAGGCACAGGTCCGGGTCGGGAACGACCTCGTCCGACGGATGAAGCAGGTCATCGAGATAGTCGGTTTCGAGCCGGAGACGAACGAACTGATCACCAACACGGTCTACGAGTGGGACCAAGCAACGGACCGGTTCATCTACAAGGGCCACTCATTCCTGTTCGACAAGATAATGGAGATGAAGTCGCTCACCCACGATGAGATGATGACGGAGTTCCAGAAGAGGATCGAGATCATCAATTACATGGTGTTCAAGGACATGACCGACTATCGCAAGATCTGGGCCATCACCAATGCATATTACAAGGATCCCGAGAAGACGCTCGCCAAGGTAAGGAAGGAAACAGAGGAGGGTGCCAAGAATGTCGCCTGAAGTCTCCGATATGTTCTCCAAGGTGGATTCTGGAAAGAGCTCCTACATGAAGACCAAGAAGATAGGGGAGCACAAGAAGGAGCTGGGCCCCAGGGTCATCAAGTTGCCGGAGGGCGTCGTCCCCGATTACGTCAAGCTAACAAAGTACCAGGAGTTCTGCTGGAGGACGATCGGAAAGCTCGTGCGCCTCCGTGCGAAGCCCAACCCGAAGCAGGAGGGGCTGCTTCTCCAGGCGCACATGCGCATGCGGCAAGAGGAGTTCGTCGCCTACGTCTGGATGACGACACTGATCGTCGCCATCATCACGGTGCTGATCAGTGTGTTCTTCGGCACCGTTTTCATAGCCGTACTGAACATCAGTCCGGCCTTGGCCCTGTTCTTTTCGGTCATAGTGGTGGTAATCCCGACCCTTCTGACCTATGTCGTGATCAATTCGACGCCCAGTTCCAGGGCTAAGGGCAGAAAGCGGGACATCGACAAACGCATCGGTCCGGCAATGTCCTTCATCTCCGCCATGGCCTCCGCCGACGTGAACATCGACGTCATCTTCAAGGAGCTGTCCCGCCAGCCGATCTATGGAGAGATCCAGAAGGAGTCGGAGTGGATCACCAGGGATACCGAGCTGCTCGGCATCGATATATTGACCGCCATTGGCAAGGCTGCTCAGCGTACCCCGTCGCAGCGCTTCCAGGAGTTCCTGCAGGGTGTGGTCACGACATCCACCTCCGGAGGTCAGCTGAAACCGTACTTCCTGCAGAAGGCGGAGCAGTTCGAGAAGGAGCACAAGCTCGAGATCCGCGCTCAGCTGGAGACGCTGGGATTGATGGCCGAATCGTTCGTCACGGTGGTCGTCGCGTTCCCCCTTTTCCTGATAGTCATCATGGCCATCATGGCCATCGTGCCGGGAGGCGGCGGCAGCTCCGGAACGACGGTCACACTGCTATACGCGGTCGTGGGACTGATGGTCCCGCTGTCCCAGTTCGGATTCATCTTCTTCATCTGGAACATCACGAAGGAGTCAACGATGTGAGGTGCTTAAATGGCCACTGAAAAGAACCCGGAAATAATGGACCTTAAGCAGCTCAGCAGCGAGAAGAAGGACTATACCAAGACCATGCTGATCGTCGGCATAGTGGTCGGTGTCATCTTCTTCATCATAGGTTTCCTGGACGCCATCGGCGGCCTGGAGACACCACTGAACTGGATAGACTACGTGGCGCTAGGATTGATGGGCATGTCCGGACCCTATGGGTTCTACACCACCTACAAGCACAAACAGGTCAGGAACATCGAGGCTCGCCTTCCGGACTTCCTCCGGGACGTGGCCGAGGCGGGCCGCTTCGGTATGACCCTGGCCGAGGCTATCAAGGTATCGTCAAGAGGCAGGTACGGACCGCTCACCCCGGAGATCCAGCGCATGGCGGCGCAGATCGAATGGGGAGTTCCTGCGGCCGAGGCCCTTAGGCTGTTCGCGGAGCGCGTCAATACCCCGCTGGTCAACAGGATGATATCCATCATCATCAAGGCCAACGACGCTGGGGGCAGCGTCGCGGACGTTCTCACCATGGTGGCGCACGACGCCCGAGAGAGCATGCTCGACCAGAGCGAGCGCAGCTTGGAAATGTCAACGTACACGGTCGTCATTTACGTGGCGTTCGCCGTGTTCTTGGCCACGATCTTCATCCTGAACGCGACCTTCCTGCCAAAGATGGCGGAGGCCGGTGCGCAGGTTTCTGCGGGAGCGGCGGCAGCAGGCATCACAAACATGCCAGCCACCATCAAGACCGATATCATACCGCAGATACAGTTGATCTTCGTCATCTCGGTCGTCATCCACGCTTTCGGCGATGGTATCCTTGCCGGCGTCCTGCAGGACGGCCGCATAGCTAATGGTCTGAGGCATTCGTTCATCATGCTGCTGCTGGGCCTCATCGGCACAAAACTGGGAGGCACATAAGATGGAAGCCTCGAAAGAGCCGATGGACGAGATCGAGGAAGTTCTGAAGAGGAACCGCGAGCCCGATACCAAGATGACCACCAGGCAAGGCCTCAACAGCAGGTATCTAGGATTTCTCCTGAAGATCAGCAAAAGACCAATGAAGATCCTGCTGCCATCTGAGAGGAGACCTCCTGAGGTCGAGTCTGGAGTGATCACGGAGGTGCCGAAGATCGCCGAGCAGAACGTCGACGAGGTCGAGATCACACCGGTGTTCAAACCGTACTCGTTCGTCCGGATCAAGTTCGACAACACCTCCTCCGAGTACATCTACGAGGTCATCGAACCGCGTCTATCCGATGACGAAGTTTACCTGCTGGACATGCTGAAGTCGTCGCTCATCGTGACGCTCAACCTGACCATCAAGAAGAACAGCAAGGAGAAGATGGACATCCTGCGCAAGGCGACCGACGAGCTCCTGCGGGTCTTCGACGTCAATCCGAACGCACTTTCCAAGGAGCGCATACTGTATTACCTGCGCCGCGACTTCATCGGGTATGGGGCGATCGATGTGATGATGATCGACCCGAACGTCGAGGACTGCTCGTGCGACGGCGTCAACATCCCGCTCTACATATTCCACCGCAAGTACGGTTCCATCAAGTCGAACGTCAAGTTCGAGAAGGAGGTGGAACTGGACTCGTTCGTGGTTTGGCTGGCGCAGAAGTGCGGCAAGCACATCTCGGTGGCCAACCCGATGCTTGACGCGACCATCCCCGACGGTTCCAGGTTGAATGCGACCCTGGGAATGCACGTCACCAAGAGAGGCTCGTCCTTCACCATCAGGCGGTTCAAGGAGAATCCGTTCACTCCCATCGACCTGCTCAAGTTCAAGACCATGAGCACGGAGATGATGGCCTACCTGTGGATCTCGACCGAGTTCGGATCGTCCATGCTGGTCTGCGGTGGTACCGCGTCCGGAAAGACGACCACGCTCAACGCCGTCCTGCTTTTCATCCCACCCCAGAAGAAGATCATCAGTATCGAGGACACCAGGGAGCTGAACCTGCCCCATGAGAACTGGATCCCCGGTCTGACCCGGGAGGGTTTCGGGGGCAAGAAGGCCAACAGCACCGGTTCAGTCGATATGTTCGACCTGCTGACCGCGGCGCTGAGACAACGCCCAGACTATCTGATGGTCGGTGAGGTCAGAGGCAAGGAGGCGTATGTCGTCTTCCAGGCCATGGCCACTGGTAAGACATCCTATTCCACTTTCCACGCAGAGGATGTCCAGTCGATGGTGCATAGGATGGAGAATGACCCGATCAATCTGCCCCGGGCGCTCATGACCGCATTGGACATCGTCATGCTGCAGGCACAGGTCAAGGTCGGCACCAAAATGACCAGAAGGGTCAAGTCGCTGACCGAGATCGTCGGCATGGACCCGGAGACAGGCGAGCTGATAACCAACGCAGTGTTCAGCTGGAACCCGGCGGACGATACCTTCAACTATTCCGGTCACTCGTACATCTTCGAGAAGGTCAGGACCATCAAGTCCTGGTCGCCGAGGGAGATGGAACGCGAGGTGAAGCGCCGCGTTGAGATTTTAGAGTATATGAAGAAGACCGGGGTGGACAACTACAAACAGGTCGCCAAGATCATCTCGGCATACTACAAGAGCCCGGAACGCGCCATCAAGGAGATCCGGGAGAAGATGACGACACCCCAACCGGCCCTTCCCCCAGTGACTTAAAGGTCCTGGGTCAGTTTCATATTTTTTTGATTTTTCCATCAACAGCCAACACTGCCTATGTCAGGCAATGTTACAGAGAATAATAGTCCGAGGCATGTCCGTGGCAATCGCCGAGTGGCCATTCTGCGGCTCCGAGCATGAATAGAAGCTTGATTGACCATAACCCAACAAAGTTCGACTCGGCAGATGGGTGAAGAAAATCGAATAGAGATGTCGAGGGGATCCTTACTCCCGAAGGACTCCTTCAACATAGAAAAGGAATAGGTTTTTGAAAGGGTTTAGGGCGCGGTTCACTCGTTCTTATGTTCTTCTGGCGCCGACTCCGTTTGCTCGGTCTGGTCCGGGTTGTCCTTCACTACCTTCTTCGGGACCATCTTGCGGTCTGACGAACGCTTGACGATCTTGCGGAAGGGCTTATGCTCTCCGGCCTCTCCTGTCTGGGTCGTTTCCGGGACACGGTCGAACACGGTGCCGCACTTGGAACAGATGGGGGCACCCTTCGGGTTCAGGGTGCCGCATACCGGGCAGGCCAGGGAACCGAACTTTCGGTCCTCTTCCTGCTTGGCCACCCAGACCTCGAAGGTCATGTATGCTGGCTCGGTCTTGAGCCAGTCCATGAACTTTTCCTCGGAGTACTTCTTGCCCAGGGCTGCCTTGGCCTGATCCCGGAACCCGTTGATGTACTCCTCGTACTGCCTCCTCATGGACGCCATGTAGTCGTCCTCGGAGACCTCCTCCACTGGCTCGGTCATGAACCTCGCGCCGCACTCCGGGCACTCCTTCGATTTTGCCGGTATCCAGGTACCGCACTCGGAACACTTTGCCGTCTCCGTCTCGAATTCCGTGCCACACCTGGGGCAGCGTTTCGAGCTCTCCGGTATCAAGGAGCCGCATTGACCGCATTCCACCATCTTGCCCAGTCCGTACTTGTACAGGTACACCGAGAAGAACAGGATGATCGCCAGGACGATGACCGCAATAAGGATGAATATCCAGAGCGGGACCGACTGTGGCTTGAATATCTCCACGATGTTGATGGCCTTCGATTGCGTATAGGTCAAACCGGTGTTCAGCGTCACGCTGATCGAGTGCTGTCCGGACCGGTCCGTGGGCACGAAGACGTAGCCACTGTAGGCCCCGTTGCTGTCGGTCGTGGCCGGGACAGGCTGACCTACCAGGAGCCCTCCGGCGTCCAGCAGCCTGATGGTCACTGATTGGTTGGCCAGCGCGTAGTTGCCATCGGAGTTCGTGATCGCCCCGAACACGTAGATCGACTCGCCCGGCTGGAAGTCCGTCTTGGTGCCGAGGTTGATCACTATCAGCGGGTTCGGCAGGTTGATGGTGAAGTTCCGGCTGTCGATGTTGTTGGTGTAGTTCGATTCCTCGATCACGTGCCTCGAGTTCATCTCCACTACCAGGGTGTAGACCCCGGCTGTGACGTTGACCACCCACGGGAACGTTACCGGTACGGACGCCCCTCCGGCCAGGTCCTTGGTCGTTGTCATCAGATGCAGGGTGAAGTTGTCGCTGTCCCTGACATATATACTTAGGACCGCCCCGTTCGCCGGCTTCAGACCCTGGTTGGCCATCGTGAACGAGATGTCGATCGTCTGGCCCTGAACGGCCTGGGTCGTGGTATTGGTACCGCCGGAGGGTTTGACGGATACTCCGGTCGGGAACCAGAGGTCCGCCCGGTTGTCGACCACCAGGATGGAATTGGAGACGATATTGTTGTTGTAGTTCGTCTCCATGATCGGGGTGTCATTGCCGTGGGTGAAGGGGTTTACCTCCACTGTGATCATGCGGCTCTGGTTGCGTCCAGACCCCTGCGTGACAGTGGCGATCCAGGATATTTGAATGTCGGCGGTAGCTCCAGAGGCTAGGCTCGGGACCACCACGTCGCCTATCTTTGTGCCAGTGCTCGTGGTTCCAAGCCAGTACCGGACCAGGAAGTCCGAGGCCACGGACTCTCCTGTGTTCATCACTGTCGCGGACAAGGTGACCGAATCACCGATGAACACCTGGGTCACGACGGTCCCCGAGCTGGTCAGTTTGAACTGCAAGTTCGTCGCGACCAGATCTGGGTAGTCCAGGACCTTGACTATGACCCCGGCCTTGTTGTTGCTCTTGGAGGCTTCCAGGAGTATGTTCTGCTCGTCGATCACGACGGTTATGTTATGATCGCCAGGCAACATGTTCTGCCAGGTCATGAAAGCCACACCGGTCTGACCGCTGCGGATCGCGGGCAGCGTGAAGTTACCTATGAATACCTTCAGGCCGTGGAACACGTCATAGAAGCTGA
>JBEKDM010000034.1:0-18796 GCA_050014375.1 Methanomassiliicoccales archaeon
TCCGTTCTGTGGAAAGCCGACCGCCGGGGTAGCCCCGGTTGAAGCGCCCGCCCCGATGCCTCAGCCAGCACCGTCCCCGCCACCTGTACCGGCACCGATGCCTGCTCCTGCCGCTCCGGCACCAACCTCGTCAGGAATGGAGAAATGCAAGGCATGCGGCAAGGACATCCCCTCGGGACTGAAGTATTGTCCTTACTGCGGCAGATTGGCGGCCGCCGAGAAGTCGGCCCCGGAGCCCGCCCCGATGCCTCAGCCAGCACCATCACCGGCACCCGTACCGGCACCGATGCCTGCTCCTGCCGCTCCGGCACCATCCCCTCAACCTCCAGCTCCGGTTCCCGCCCCACAATCCGCGACGAAGCGGTGTGTCGGATGCGGACGCGAGATCAGCATCGGAATGAAGTTCTGTCCATACTGTGGCACCGCCGATGCTGCCCCGCAGCAAGCAGCACCTTCACCTCCTGGGGGAACGAGGATATGTCCTGGCTGTGGAAAGGAGATATCGATAACACACGATTTCTGTCCGTCGTGCGGTTATCCAAAGAACCCTCGGTTCTATTGAAATGAAGGCGGCCCTTTCGGGCCCTTCGTTTTTTTTCTTTTTTATTGAACTATATTATTCTGGAGAGGGTCTACCGTATGCTCTGGCTCAATAACATTTAAGTATTGAATATGATAATAACAAAAGCAACATTCCAATCAGGTGCATACCTGGGTGGGAATACTAGGAGGATGAATTAATTTGACAGACCAGGAAATGAGAATGTGTCCCGGATGCGGCCGCCAGATACCAGCGGCCTACAACGTCTGTCCGCACTGCGGCCGGCCCGCTAACGCACCGCCACAGTATGGACCGCAGCCAGCCTATGGCCCGCAGCCCTACGGGCAGCCGTACCCACCGCAGCCACAAGAGCCGCTGGGCGCGTTGAAGTACATACTATATCTGGTATCGTTCTTCAGCATCATCATCGGATTCATACTGTTCATCGTTTGGAACAACGATCCGAACCCGGAGAAAAGGCACGTCGCAAAGAACTGTCTGCTCCTGGCCATCGCTGGAATCGTGCTCAGCGTCCTGTGCTGGGTCATCTGGGTCGTCATTGTCGGCCTCACCTTCATGTAAGGTGCGTCCAGACAAGAGACACACACGGTTCGGACAAACAGGCCGTTCGGCCTATTTTCCAATTCTTTTCCATCTTTTTACTTCTGCCAAGATCCCAATAACGCGATTTTATCCCAACTTCTGCCCATCCAACAAGACCGATCTCCAGGACCATAGTCCCTTTGCTTTTTATCTCACCATCATGTTATCCACACTCGATGGTGCCGCCATCTGATGCCTTCGGATCATTCCTGTGGAACATCGGATATGCTTTATGCCATCAAATATCGGACAGGTCATTCCAGATCGGAGGCCTTCAACTACCTGTTTGCGCCAGGGACACTGGCACATATCTCGGCTTCATGGCTGCGTTCATTCTGTTCATTGGTTTGGCTAGGTATAGGAGGAGGAAATTACCGGATAGGGCGATAATTGCCGTCGCTGCATTCGGAATGGCTCTCTATGCCTTCGATGCTTTTTCCTCCTATTTGGGCTTCAGGAACACAACCAACGAGATCCGGTTGCTATCCGGGTTGGCTTTCGGCAGCGGCATATCCATGTTGCTGTTTTCGGCTGCGACAAACGTGCTCTTCAAGGAGGGAATTGCTCCGTCCCAGCGGACATTCACCTATCGTGACCTGCCGATCCTCTATCTTCTGATCGGGTTCCTATTGATACCGCTGATCATCGACGGCGGGGTCACATTTTACTACATTGAAGCAACCCTGATCATTGCTGGCCTGGTGTTGATGATCTTCCTGATCCTGCTCATCCTCGTTGTGGCTCTAACTGGGTGGGAGTTCGAAAAATCCCCGGAGAGGTTACGCAGCATCGCCGCCGCCTCAATTCTGGAAACCGCCATGCTAATCGTTCTGTGGTCGGCCCACCATTTTGCGTCGGTAGCATTCCTATAGGCCATTGACAATGATATAACAAACAGGAACAGAAGTCAGGTGAGGTGATTTGACCGAGCAGGAGTTATTGATCGACAGGGACATCGACCGCGCCATCGCCCTGGCGTTCACTATCTTAGTTATCGTGTCCTTTTATAGTGCGGTCATTTCATCGGCCCTGCTGGTCAGATTAGAGCTCCTCGCATCGATCCCGCTCAACGTTATGGCCATCATTTCATTCCTTACTCGAGAAACGGCATGGGAGGGCACCAGCCGAAATGAGATCATTGTTCCCGCCGTTTCGTTCGTCCTACCGTTCCTGGTACTGAACAATATCATGCTATTTTCATCACCGTATTCCACTGAATATGGGTTGCTGATCGCCATTCCCGGAGTGGTGCTCGCTTGTTCTTCCATGATCGTCCTCCGAAGGTCCTTCTCGATCCTCCCGGCGGTCAGGGCGATTGCAAGTTCCGGACCCTATCGGTTCGTGAGGCATCCGCTATACCTGGGGGAAATATTCTACTTGGTCGGAATGATGTTGATAGCCTTCAATCTCCTGTCAATTGTTCTGCTGATATTCTCGTTGATCATATTGGTGCTCAGGATCGGGATCGAAGAGAGGAAGCTATCTTCCTATGAGGAGTACAAGAAGTACATGGGTTCTGTCAGGTTCAAGTTGATCCCAGGGTTGTTCTAGAAGCGGCATGAATTGACCGATAGCGCTATATCCAGTATCGACATTCGAAGGAACATGGCGGCCATGACCTTCGCTGAGAAGGTGCTTACCCGGGCGAGCGGAAGAACGGTCGTTCCCGGTGACATCGTCAATGCCAAGATCGACCTGGCAATGTCCCATGAGAACGCCGCGCTGGTCCTGCGCTCATTCCAGGAGATAGGGGCGGAGCATGTCTGGGACCGGGACAAGATCGTCATACTGTTCGATCACAGGATCCCGGCGAATACCATGAAGGCGGCCGAAGGCCACAAGGTGGTCCGGGAATTCGTGAAGAAGGAGAAGATCGCCAATTTCTACGATCTCCGCGAGGGCATCTGTCATCAGGTCCTGCCTGAGAAAGGGCATGTGTTGCCCGGCATGCTCATCGTCGGGACGGACTCGCACACCACCACCTATGGCGCGTTCGGCGCTTTCTCGACCGGGATCGGAGCGACGGAGATGGCCTCGGTCTGGGCCACCGGGGAACTGTGGCTTAAGGTGCCGCAGACGATGAGACTTAGGTTGAACGGGGTTCTGCATAGAGCGGTGGAACCCAAGGACGTGATCCTGTTCCTGATCGGCCAGATCAAGGCCGATGGGGCGGATTACATGTCGGTGGAGTTCACCGGACCGGCAGTCGACGAGATGTCAGTATCCGGACGAATGGTCCTCGCGAACATGAGCATGGAAATGGGTGCCAAGAACGGTGTCTGCTTCCCGGACAAAAAGACCCTGGACTACCTGGAACGGAGGGTCAAGCGGGCCATGTATCCAGTTGTCTCGGACAAGGAGGCGCATGTGGCTGAGGAGAGGGAGTTCAACCTCACTGAACTGGAACCTCAGGTCGCCTGCCCGCACCAAGTGGACAATGTCAAGTCGGTGTCAGAGGTGGCCGGCATAACGATCGACCAGGCGGTCATCGGCTCGTGCACCAACGGCAGGCTGGAGGATCTGATGGCAGCCGAGGCCGTGCTCCGCGGCAAGAAGGTCAGTGACGCGGTCAGGCTGATCATCGTGCCGGCATCCCGCGAGGTCTACCTGGACGCAGCGGACAAGGGCATTCTCTCATCGCTTGTGCGCTCCGGAGCGATCGTGACCAATCCTGGTTGCGGTCCTTGTCTGGGTGCGCATCAGGGCATTCTGGCGCCAGGAGAGAGATGCATATCCACCACCAACCGTAACTTCCAGGGCCGGATGGGCTCTCCAGATTCCGAGGTCTACCTGGCCTCGCCGGCGACCGTGGCGGCGAGCGCGTTGGCCGGCAAGATCGCCGATCCCCGGGAGGCGCGGCGATGAGAGGGAAGGTGTGGAGATACGGCGATCACGTCAACACCGACCTGATCATCCCAGGCCGGTATCTGGACGATTATGACCCGAAGAACCTGGCCAAGCACGCCATGGAGGACATCGATCCCGGGTTCGCGAAGAAGGTGGCGTTCGGTGACATCATCGTGGCCGGGCGCAACTTCGGTTGCGGATCCAGCCGGGAGCAGGCCCCGGTGGCGCTCAAGGGCGCCGGCGTCGGCGCGGTCATCGCTGGCAGCTTTGCCCGGATATTCTATCGCAATGCCATAAATATCGGGCTGCCAGTGATCGAATGTCCCGAGGCATATAAGGAGTTCAAGACCGGGGACGTGGCGCTGATAAACATCGACAAGGGCATCTTGGTCAACGAATCAACCGGAAAGAGCATCAGGTTCGAACCGATGCCCGAGTTTCTTCGGGACATTCTCAAGAACGGTGGTTTGGTCCGTTATACGAAGGAAAAACTGCGTAAGTGATAGGGAACGTTCTTGTACATGTTCTGCTTTTGATGCATTCGTTAAGGGACGCCCGGCGTCCAGTAGTAAAACGGGAATAGTCCCGCTGGCCTACTGGCTAATGATGCTTACAACGATAAATAAATTTATAAGCATCTCGCTAATATGGGGGTACTCCCTGCATGGTGATTTCATGAAATATACCAGATTCGAGAAGGCGCGCATTATCGGTGCAAGAGCACTGCAGGTCTCGCTGGGTGCGCCAGTCCTTCTGGAAATCCCTGAAAAAATGATCGATCCCATCCAGATCGCGATGTTGGAGTTCGAGAAGGGAGTTATCCCTATTACAGTCAAACGAGACACATGAGGTTATTGAAATGAGCGAAGAAGCGAAAACGGATCTTCTCGTACCAGAGGATGTATACCTTACTTCCGGCGTGCACATCGGAACTCAGCAGAAGAGCGCCGACATGAAGGAGTTCATATTCAAGGTCAGGTCCGACGGCCTGTATGTCCTCGACGTCAAGCAGACGGACAACAGGGTCAGGGCAGTGGCATCATTCCTGGCCCGATACAAACCCGACCGGATCCTCGTGGTCTCGGCGCGTCAGTATGGACAGAAGCCGGTCAGGATGTTCTCTAAGACCATCGGGGCCATGTCCTTCGCGGACAGGCTTATCCCCGGATCACTCACCAACCCGAGGCTCGAGAAGTTCATCGAGCCCGAGGTCATCGTCGTCACCGACCCCGCTGCAGACCAGCAGGCAGTCGCAGAGGCGCTGAACATCGGTATCCCGATCGTGGCCCTGTGCGATGCCAACAATGAGACGAGGAATGTCGATCTGGTTATCCCGACGAACAACAAAGGACGCCGCGCTTTGGCCTGCGTCTACTGGCTGCTCACCCGGGAAGTTCTCAAAGCCCGTGGCCAGCTGACCCGGGACGAGGACTATAAGCTGACCATCGACGACTTCGAAGCTTCCCTGTAAGCTTGTTGTCGGTACGCAAATCTCAATAAACCCCTTCTCTCTATTCTAATTCATTATGGTCAGATATCCTGCTGTTGCTGGACAATTCTATGCCGGCAAAGAAGCGTCGTTGCGCCGCGAGGTCGAGGCCTGCTTCAATTCCCCGATAGGTCCAGGGCATCTGCCGAAGCTGGAGTCCGGACCCAGGAACATCGTTGGGGCAGTCGTTCCGCATGCCGGTCTGGTCTATTCCGGTCCGGTGGCTGCACACGTATATGCCGCATTGGCCAAGGACGGGTTCCCCGATACGTTCGTGATCGTCGGGCCCAACCACAACGGCATCGGTGCCGGCGTGGCCACCACGGAGGAGGATTTCGAGACGCCGTTCGGGATAGTGAGCATAGACCAGGATATCGTTTCAAAGTTGAAGGGCATGGTGGAAAACGACCCGGTATCGCACCGTTTCGAGCATTCCATCGAGGTCCAGCTCCCGTTCCTTCAGTACATCAAGCACGACATCAAGATCGTCCCTATTTCGATGGGTTTCCAGGACTACGAGACGGCAGTGGACACGGCAAAGGCGATCAAAAAGGCCACCGCCGGAAGGGATGTTTGCATCATCGCGTCCACTGATTTCTCGCATTACATCCCCGCGGAAAAGGCCCGCCAGCTGGACACCAAAGTGATCGAGAGGATCTTGGCATTGGATCCGAAAGGGATGTACACCACGGTCACTTCTAACGACGTATCGATGTGCGGCTACGGTCCGGTAATGACAATGCTGCTCTCCTGTGGGGGTAAGGAGGCCAAGCTCCTAAAGTACGCCAATTCAGGAGATGTCCATCCCATGGACAAGGTCGTCGGTTACGCGGGCGTGATCGTCACGAAGTGAACCCGCGATTATCGCATGGCGTAATATGAGGGCATGACAGATATATTCGGAAATGGTTGAACCTGATACCTGGAGGGGTGATTCTTGATGGATGAAGGAAAGACCTGCCCGTTCTGTGGCAAGATGGTTCAGACCGATGCTATTTGGTGCGCATATTGCGGCCGGGTCGTCTCCGGCCAAGGCCAGACCTCTCCACAGCGATCCGGGGCTGCCGAGGTCGCGTTCGGCACTCGTTCTCCCTATGTCACGAATCCCAAGGAATGGCTCGCGGCTTCTTTGGTCCATCGCGAGAATACCGACAAGATGATCGAACAGCACTGGCTCTTCATGCCGCTGGTCGGAACGTCGATCGTCATGGTCGGCATCCTGATCATGCTTTTCGGGCTGTTCGGCAACGAGAGGATCATCGAGATCGGAGCGGTCGTCTATTTGTTCGGTGTCGTGGTCACCGGAGGCATCCTGGCCCAGTTGAACTTCCGCATGTTGGAACGGCAGGATGGCCATGCCAGGCGGGAGCGCGTTCTCCGCGACGGGGTGCTCGCCTACCTTGGGGAACAGGCCATCGCCAAGGGTATGGTCCAGACGATACAGCCCCAGTTGAGCGTCATCGAGAACCTCAACGCTGAATCTAGGGCCACGGAAAGAGACATGCCGACACTGAAATGGACCTTCTTCTCATACATACCAATCCTGCAGCTCTATGTGATGCAGCGCTTGACCCGGTTCACATCCGAACATGACCGGCGTTGGACGGTGTTCATGCAGCAGGTGCAGTCGGGCGGCGCAGCGGTCGGGTTCAAGCCGACGTTGCCATCGTGGAAGGCGTCGGTGCCGAAGCCGGTGTCCATCTACCTGGTCATCAGCTTCGTTTTCCTCCCGTTCATAACCTTCTGGTACACGGACCTGATCAAGGACCTTGAGGAACACTTCAAGCTTCAGTGGCAATTCGAGGACCAGATCGTCACCGAGATGAAGTGATCTGAAAAAGTAAGAGGGTTGGAAAGAGTTTCTCCGGGCTCAGATGACCTTCATCTTACCCAGGACCGGTTCATAGACCAGGCCCTTGTCGAGGAGCGAGTTCGAGATTTCGTCCAGCTCCTCCCGCTCGATGCCTGATTTCTTCGCCTCGGCCACTATGTCGTCCCAGGGCGCTCCCTTGCCGCCCTTGTCGAGTTGTTCGACCAGTGCCAGGACGACCTTCTCCTTGTCCTCCTGGGTCCGCTGTGCTTCCGGGTCGGTGACCGCTTCGTCGTCGATCTCCTCCGGAGCCTCGTTGTCCATGTCAGGCAGGTCGACCCCGGTGTGGTGCTCCGGCATCAGGAACTTGAGCGCGTCGACAACCATGTGGCGGTAGTTCTTTAGGTCCACCTCGCCATAGGTCTCGATGCTCTTGACCACGCCCTCGGCGAGCGCCTGTCCGTAGCCCAACTTGACCAGTTCGTCGACGGACGGGGTGGACATTTGTTTTGCCTCCTCCATGGCCGATATCCGACGAAGGGTCGCTTTACAAGTCTCCATCACCCAATAGTCCCGCAGGGCGATGTCCACCACTGTGATCTTCTCCGGACGTATCGAAACGTACATGGTCCCTTCCTCCGGCGAGTAGGTTCGGATCTTGCCGACGACGGCAACGAACTTCGGTGGCTGGATCTTCGACAGTGCCATCGTCGCCTCTGGCTGGTATTGCCCCGACGATAGGTAGAATGTGCCGGTAGGGTCTGAAATGCGGGCTCGCCAGAAAGGTTCATTCGAGCCGATGTTCTCGATATCCGTCAGCACGCCGACCACGAAAACTCGGTTCATCATGGCGCCCAAGGGTGACACGATGTATGACGGCATCTTCTCCCCCTCTCCCTTGATCTCGACCCGGGACGAGCTGAACTCGCCGGCGAAAACCCTCCAGGCCACTTCCCTGTTCTTCACTGGAATCCCTCCTGTTCAACGAGTAGATGAGTAGCCTCTTCCTTCACGTCAATGGGGGCGACCTTAGCTTCGTTCACGATCATCATCAGGCCGAACTCGTCGCTCATCACGTTGCCGCGAACGAGGACCGGTTTAGCGAAGAGCTTCTCGTCCATGTGCTCCTTGATCACGTCGGTGTTCATCGCCTCACGCGCCTCGCGCATGCTGGCCTCTAAGGTGGTTCCCATGAGCGACTCGGTGATACTCCGGCCTATGACCGCGGTGATGGCCGCGGTCCCGTCATCGATGACCGCTTTGATCCTCAGGTCCGGGATGCCCTCCACCTTCCCGTGGATACGGCACGCTCCCTTCTGGACCACGCGCTTGCACTGGGGACAGCGGAAGATAAGACCGCTCCCTTCTTTGATGTCGACGATGGTGCCTTCCACCAACACGTCGGTCGCTCCGCCCACGTGCTCTATATCCTCGAGCGTCCGTTTCTTGGGGCGGGAGGCTTCAACGTCTGGCAGCATGTCGTCCTTGAGCCTCATGACCGAGGAACGTTCCCCGAAGTTCAATTTCGGGATGCCCCTCCAGCCTTTCACGTAAGCACGGCTGATCGTGACCACCTCGTTGGGCTTTAGACCGAAATCGTGCCAGGCGGAGTACTGGACCTTTCCCGTATTATCGGCCAGCATGCCGGAGTAAACGATCTTCTTGGCCCCGCTCGCCTCGACCTCCTTGCTCTCAACTGAGAGTATCTTTCCGGTCACGGTAACGTTGTTCATACCGTCCTGTAGCTCGGCCACCTTCACGGTCTCGCCGCCCGCCGACACGGCCGTCTGGGCGATTGCGGAATCGACCACGACCTCGCCCGCTCCGCGCATCTCCGCCGAGGCCCTGTTACCCAAGTTCACCTGAACCTTGCCGCCGAATTCCTTGGTGTAGGCGTTGTGCAGCATGAAGACCTCGCCCAACTTGAGCGAGACCCGTTCCGTGTCCCAGAGAGTGTACGGCACTGCTCCGCTCTCGTCTGCCAGCATGCCATAGACGATCTGTTTCTTGCCGTTGTCCGTCTCCACTTCCTTGGGGATGGCAGACATGACCTTGACCAGGAGATCGACGCTCCCTTCCGAGGGACCGAGCTCGGCCACCTTCTTGCGTACGCCGCCCCGGGACAGGGCGTTCGGGTCTCCCCCGAAGTTCTTGACGATGCTGCGCTTCGCCGTCTCCAACGACACCCGGTAGACCTTGAGATAGGTCTCCATCTCTTCTGCGATCTTCGACTCTTCTACCTTGTTTCCAAGCACCCGGGCTACTTCTTTGACGTGGGGTGCGATGTCTTCGTTTTCCATAGAATACCTCCATTTACGGACAGTACCGAACTATTTCGGTGACTCGATATTGCGTTTTCCCTTAATTGCATTATTCTCCGGTGCGCCGAAAGTGCCTATGCAAAAACTCAGAAGAAAAGCGTGTCCAGCGCTACGGATGAGCGCATCTGGAACGATAATAAGTGGTTTGGATCAGAGGAGGGCGTTCACTCGGTGAACGTTTCGCCCTTCTCGTACTTTTCCTTAAGGTGGTTGACGAGTATCTCGCGGTTGTTCCGCAGGTGGGACTCGAACCATGCCACCACGACATCGCCCAGGGATTCGTGCATCCTTTCCATGTCGAATTCCGCCAGGGTGGCGTCGTATATCACGAACTGGCCAAAGATCCTCTTCCAGCCATTGTACTTGTAGTAGTGCTCGCCCTCGCAGTAGACGAATACCATGCGCACATGCGGCGTCGAGTCCACACTATAATACCAGACCTTGATGGAATCTCCCATCCGGCCCTGGATCTGGCTCATGTCCACGATCTGCATAGCACCTACGGCCTCGAGGTCGAATGCCGGGTTGAACTTCCACACGTCCGGGAACCTGTCCTGCTCGAACTTGGCGAACTCGCTATAGGACGGCTCCATATTCAGCTGGACGTTGATCTTCCCGAACCGGTTGACGATGTTCCAGAAGTCCTGGATGAGCGCCTTGTTGATGTTTGTCTTCTGATAGGTAATCTCCTCGCGGTCCTTGGAGATGGCCTCTGTCTTCCTCTGTAGTTCGGCATCTAGATGTGCGAACCATTCGTCCTTATCAGCAGGCGCCATAAGTGAATCCCTGAGACCGATAATTACCCTACCATGATAAAAAGATATCTCCGTCCGCGGAAATCTGGACAGCCAAAGATAGTATTGCTGGGTTGATTATTATTCGACTTTGAGGACACAAAGTATTTTTAACGCATAGCCGTGTCATGCAGCTCAATGGGAATCGTCGAAGACTTCATTTCCGTCCTTTCTGGAGTGGCCGGCGATCCTATCCTTTATTCGGTGATCTTCTTCGTCTATGCGGTGCTGGCGGCGATCATCCTGCCCATACCGGTAGAGTTCGGCTTGATCCTCAGTCCGCACACGCCCTGGTATGTGCTCGCGGTCGTCCTGGGCGCGGGCAAGGCCGTCGGATCGGTGCTCGTGTTCAAGATCGGAGTGGAGATCGAGGGACCGGTACGAAGATGGTCTCAGCGTTTCAAGTCTTTCGGCAAGTTCATCGACCTATGCGAGCGGTTCGTGGCCCGCTTCGGCTACTATGCGCTCTATTTACTTTTGAGTATCCCTTTCATGAGCGACACCGCAGTGCTGTACATCTTCTCCATCGTTAACAAGGACGGAGAAGCGATGAAGCTGAAGTGGTTCGCGGTCGTCAATTTCCTGGCAGGGATCACCAGGGCGATCTTCCTGGTCGTGCTATTGTACATCTTTAATGTCAACCTGTTCAACTAGGCTGACGTCACCGCACAATTGCACGGCTGGGACTGACCAACAGCCTGCGCCGTAGGTCATGGAAATGTTTATATGAATAAGACAAATTCTAAGTTAATGGTTCCCAAGAACAAGATTCACAAGATTCTCAGCGAGTACGACAAGGACAAGATCACTATTGCAACCTTGTGCTCTCACTCATCTCTCCAAATTTTCAACGGCGCCAAGAAGGAGGGATTCAAGACGCTGGGTCTGGCCATCCGGGACAACAATCGATTCTATGACGCATTCCCCCTGGCCAAGCCAGATGAGATCATGAAGCTGAATAGCTACAGCGAGCTGGTCGATAACTATGACGAGTTCCTGGCCAGGAACGTCATTGTGGTCCCGCACGGCTCGTTCGTCGAATACATGAGCGCCAATAAGTTCGAGGAGATGCCCATCCCGACGTTCGGTAACCGGAAGGTGCTAGCATGGGAATCTGACCGCACCAAAATGCGAGAGTGGCTCGAATCCGCCGGAATATCCATGCCCCGGGTCATCGAGGACCCCAAAGCCATCGATAGGCCTGTGTTGGTGAAGTACAACGGGGCCAAGGGCGGACGTGGCTTCTTCATCGCCAAGGACTACCCGGACTTCAAGCTGGGAATCGATATGGAACAGCCTTACACCATCCAGGAGTACGTCCTGGGCACCAGGTACTACCTCCACTTCTTCTACTCGCCGATCAAGACGGACGGTTACCGTGTTTCTGAGGGCTCGGTCGAGCTGATGTCGATGGATCGGCGCGATGAATCGAACGTTGACGAGATGTACAAGCTGGGTGCCGCCGAGGAGCTCAAGCGCCTCGGCTACTACCCGACTTTCGTGGTCACCGGCAACGTCTCCGTCGTTCTGCGCGAGTCGCTCCTGCCCAAGGTGTTCGAGATGGGCGAGAGGGTCATCCAGCGCTCCTACGAACTGTTCGGTGGCATGATCGGTCCGTTCTGCCTCGAATCGATCGTCACAGACAAGCTGGAGTTCAAGGTGTTCGAGATATCATCCCGGATCGTCGCCGGTTCGAACCCGTTCGTGTCAGGTTCGCCGTACTCCGACCTGGTCGAGCCGGAGATGAGCACCGGCAGACGCATCAGCCGGGAGATCAAGGTGGCCCGGGACAACGGGCAGCTAGAAAAAGTGATCTCATGAGGGTAACAATAATCCTGGTCGATTCGGAGCTGGAACGGATACCGGAAGGTGTCCATGTCAGGCCTCGTTGTGACGTCAACACGAAGGTGCTGGATTCATATCTGCATAAAGATGTGCTGGCAAAATTGCCCGAAGGTACCCGGAGGGGGCGCCCGGACATGATACACGTTTTCCTCAACCTCTGCCAGAGTTCCATCGCCAACCGTCGCGGTTATCTGCGGATGTTCGTTCATACCCGGAACGACGAGATCCTGACGGTTGGGCGAAAAGCAATCGTACCTCAGAACTACCTTGAGTACCTGGGGTTCATGGACGAGCTTCTGGAAAAGGGCAAGATCGGTACCGGCGACGAGGAGATATCCATCAGCAAAGGCACCTACCTGGACCTGATGGACAAGATCAACGTCGACGTCACCGTGGTCATGTCCCCGGAAGGACGGTTGACGCCGCTCAGGGACCTGCTCCCCGCGACCGGTGCGGAAGAGGTCGCGATCGTGATCGGCGGCTTCCCGGAAGGAGACTTCAAGAGCCCGGTCTATGACATGGCGGACTACAAGGTCTCTCTGGGGCCGGAACTACTGACCATCTCGGCAGTTGGAAGCGAAGTGCTTGCCAGTATACCCAGATGATCGTCGCCAACCTATTCTCTCAAAATACTATAAGAAACAAAGCTTTTGCAGATTTCGATTCTGGCACAATTAATATTAGGCAGTAAGTTTAATAATATTTCGGGATGCACAAATGCTTTTCAGAACAGCGGATATGCCCTTGTCCAGCACTCTTGACGATTACAGGGCTTGCTTCAGCAAGCCCCAGTTCCGCCACTTCAAGACGTTCATGTCAGGGTTGATGCTCAACGGCAAGAACGAGAAGAACATCATGGACATTTCTAACAGCGCCCTGGACGGGCGCAGCCAGAGCTGCCTGAACCGTTTCCTGCACGGCAGTAAGTGGTCCAGCGAGATGCTGGACCATATCCGGCTGGATATGTATGCGCGGGGCAAGGAGGGAGGGGTCCTGATAATCGATGACACCTTGATCGAGAAGTCCGGCCATTCTATGGAAGGCGCCAGCTGGCTTTTCGATCACAGCCAGGGGCGCAACATCTGGTGCCACGATTATTTGACCACGCTGTACAGCGATGGAGAGGACCGGGTGCCGATGCACCTGGTCCAGTACTTCAAGAAGGAGATCTGTCCCCAGCTCGGCAGGGATTTCAAGACCAAGCTGGAGCTGGCCCGAGATCTCATCGACAAGGACCTGCAATACGTTCGCCCGAAGGCGGTCGTGTTCGACAGTTGGTTCGGTTCGCAGGAACTGATGGATCACATCCAGTCGAAAGCATTGCCGTTCATCACCGAAGCGAAAGGCAACCGGGTGATCCAGACCGAGGACGGGCCGGTCCAGGCCCAGGTCCTGCTGACCCATCTAAATACTGATGTTTTCCTGGCCATTGAAGGCGATGGCCAGTATCGTTATTGTATGGAGAGGGTGACGGAGATCAGGGGCGGCATGACGGTCAAGTTCCTGTTCTTCAAGGAAAAACAGGATGACAAAACGGCGTTGGTCCTCATGACCAACGCCCTGGACATGCCGGTCCAGGACGTTCTGCGATATTATAAAATGCGGTGGGATGTTGAGGTATTCTATCGCGACTGCAAGCAATACCTGGGAATGGGTGAGTACCAGGTCAGGAAGATCGACGTAGGAGTTATACACCTCCTTCTGGTCATACTGGCCTACACCATCCTAAAAGGCATTGCTCGCATACGCAGCTTCCAGAACATCTTTAAGGGAGCCGACGCGGTCGGCTCCATGTGCGAAGCACTGAAACGGTAAGTGGCATTGAAAATGTTCAAGCCCAAAGCGTTTGGATGAAATCTGCAAAAGCTTTGTTATTATTTTATTTGAAAACAGAACGGTCTTTCATTATTATTGATTACATATGATAATAGAATCAAAAAAAAGATAACCATCGAGAAATGTCAACTTATGCATGCACCCCGATGATTATCAGACAAGACTATTTACCTCGGAGATATTTTGGTTATTTCAACGAAATGATAGCCTTTAATATGATAGAAACAATATATTCACTTAATCGTGGGTGATATGGATGAGTACTTGCAACCGTACTGTGGATGTAACAATTTTTATTTTGTCTTATAACCGTCCCCAATATCTGAAAGAAGCACTAGATTCTGTCTTGAAGCAAGAAACGAAACCTCAAAAGATTATTGTGTTAGACAATGGAAGTAATCAAGAAGTGAATGAAATCATCCAAACCGAAGTATCTAATGGAGTTGAATGGATTGGATCCGACATTAATCATCCTTCAATTTGGAATTTCCGGCGGGCAATTGAAATTGCTAGAGGCAAGTATTTCATAATGATGCATGATGATGATCGCCTGCTTCCTCATTATCTAGGTTCCATGTTTGATTATTTAGAGAGGAATCCTGACGTAATTGCAGTCGGATGCAACGCTTTTATTATTGACGGTAACGGAAAACGATTTGGGACGTCATTAATAAAATTTGAAAATGAAATAATTGTTACATATTCGAATCCGGGAGAAATGGCTCATCTGTATACACATAGTTTCCTACCTTATCCTTCCGTATTATATCGCAATGGATTTCCTCAAAAAGTACCGCTCAGAGAAGAGTACGGTCAAGTAGGAGATTCCTTATTTTTATGCGAGCTGACTAAATATGGAAAAATATCCTATATTAACAATGAAGGATTTGAATACAGAATTCATAAAGGTCAAGATTCCTCTTACATCCCTTTTGAACTTATTAGATATCGAAACGAACTATTGTTAGAAATGGCAAAAGGTAATGATTTATTGATCAAAAAGATGACTCATAATATTGCTGTTGCAGAAACCAAACTAGCGTTGATGGAGATTGCTAATGTGGCGATAAAAACAAAATCTATACGACAAGTTATTCAAAAAATGGAAAAAGTGCGGAGTCCAAATTTTAACCCATTTCTTATTTTTCAAGCGTTTCATCAGTATCGAATGGATGTAGGCTTTTTCTCAAAATATATATTTAAAGACTAATTGAAAGATTGAAAGTGATAATAAATAATATTATAATGTTGCATCAAATTAAAGAATGGGGGTAGTGTCTGATTCAAGGATAATATAGACCTTGGCACGTATCTGATATCAATGAGAAATATGACTTCTTGTCCAATTTGCAATTCAGTCAAAATTTCCAATTATCAAGCGAGTGTATCCGGGTTCTTGGCTGAAAGGATATGGGAAAAAGAGCCATGGGAAATAAAATACTGCCACTGTAGGGTTTGTGGTTTCACATACTTCAACCCCCAACCAGACCCTGAAGAACTGAAGCGTTATTATTTCGGATATCGTAGTAGTGAATTCCAGAAAATGCGACAGAAACATGAACCAATATACACAGAAGAATTCAATTCAGGCTTTGATTCCCCAAAGGAAATACGATTGCGAAAGAATCTGTTAAGAGAATATCTCAAACTAGAGATTAATATAAGCGATATTAAAACAGTCCTGGACTATGGAGGAGATAGAGGACAATTCATTATTGATGAATTAAGAAATGCTAAACGATATGTCTACGATATATCAGGAGCGACCACTGAACCAGGCATCGAATACCTGCATAGTATTGAAAAATGTAAGGAAATGAGATATGACCTGATAATGTGCTGTCACGTCCTAGAACACGTTCCAGATCCACTAAGAATATTGAGACAAATAGTCGATTTAGCCGATACAAACACGATAATCTATATCGAGTTACCTTATGATGGACATTTTGAGGATATTTCATCTTCAATGAGATTGAAAGTCGTGCTTTTCGGAATGAAAATTGTCGGTCCGGTAATTGTTGACAAAGTCTTCCGACTATTGTCCGTCAAAATCAAAATGACCGAACATATCAATTTTTTTAATGGTAGATCATTGCAAAAAATGATGGAGATATCTAATCTAAACGTCCTCAGATTGGACGTCCCATCAGCGATGATAGGATCATCGCCGACTAGAATCCTCAGATGTTTGGCACGAAAGAAATAAAAAAATACAATAGAGCTTGTCCCAAAAATCGAAGATCGGCTTATTCGGTCGCTATGTCGATCAAATCTTACGGATTAGCATTAATGAGATGGATTGGATGGACAGTTGATAGTATCCGTCGCCTCAATCAGAACATGTTTGATGCGGTCGTTCCCATGACCGGTCGGTCCGAACCATTCCTTCTCCCCCGATTGAGACCTTGAGGGAGTAAGGCCGGCATAGGTTGCCAGATTACCCGCCGATTCGAACCTGGTTATATCTCCGATCTCTCCTTTCAAAACCGAGGCGGTGACGATTCCGATCCCTGGGGTTGACATCATCAGCTTTACGTCTTCATCTGAACCATATTGTTCTTCGATTATCTTCTCGACGTTCTTGAGCTTGTCGATAGTCATTGCCAGCAGGTCCAGTTTCTCATTGATGATGAAGACGTTCAATGACCTGACATGGTCGATGTACTTGTTCGAGAAGTTCGTCTTGAACTCCGCCGGGATCTTGATCCCATGCTGGTCCAAAGAAGCGGCGATCTCCCTTTTCAGTCTCCTTTCTTCCTCACCAGGGACTCTCGATGCCTGGTGAGGTCCCTCAACTCTTGTATCTCTTTCGAAGGAACATAGATCCCTTCCAGAGCTCCGAGCCGTAGAAGGTCGGCGAGCATGAAAGCGTCGTTCTTGTCGGTTTTGGACTTGGCCTTCATAAGCTCCTTTGCTCTATTCGGATGCACGACCTTAGTTTCGTGGCCCCGAGCCACGATGAAATCGTAGATCCAGAAGTAGAAACCAGTGGCCTCCATGACTACCGCCAGTTCTTCTTTCGTCTTGCCTTCGATCATCTTAAACAAATGACCGATGTCTGTGACATCGGTCCTTACTCTTTTGACAAGAATTACCTTTCTCTTCTCGTCCATTACGCAAGTCTGGGTCTCCTTCTTGTGTATGTCCAATCCTTCTATGTTGAAATGCCCTTCCCTTAGGTAATATGCAATGGACACCTCATATTTTTACCGCTTCCGAGCTTCCGATCCGATCGAGATAGGATGTGACAAGCTTCTATCCGCGGTCAGGCCGCATTATGGCGAACTTCGCCCAATATCGCAGACCTACCTCCAATCTACGTACGGCGCTCTCATGGCGCAAGGACTGGGCTGGAGTTCAGCCTGCGATCTTGAATTTCTCCTTTTTCATCAACATCCAGTAGATGGCGGTAAGCATCTTCCGAGCGGTGGCCACAGTGGCCACCTGTTTCCCCTTCTTCCGCGCCACCCGGCGGAAGAAATCGGATAGTTTCGAATCTGGTTCATTCACGATATGAATGAGCACCGCTTCGGTGAGGATCCACCGGAGGTGTCGAGAGCCTTGTTTACTTATCGGGCCAAGATATGAGACGGTTGAGGATTGGTGCACGCTAGGCACCAATCCAGCATAGGAGCATAAATGCTGGGCATCGGTGAATCGGTGAACATCATCGATCTCAGAGGCGATCAGCATCGCCCCATAATATCCGATGCCGGGCATCGATGATATTATCCTGGCGTTCTCATTCTTCCAGTATTCCGGTATCAGAAGGTCGTTGACCGATTTTATCTGAACTTGCAGCGCCTCGATGACATCTAGGTTAGAATTTATTACCGGGATACCTAGTGATCGCATCCAGTCGATCGACTTTCCTGACCATGATGTCTTAAGTTCTTCCGGTCTTCTAAATCCGCGTCGGAGCAGTTCCGCCTTGACCCGGTTCTTGAAAGACGTCGACTTCTCAACCAAGGCCTTCCGATGACGCACTAGTTCTCTCAGGTCCCGGATAACCTTTGGCGGATGATATTGCCTTGACCTTCATCGGGTGGGCCAGAAGCACCTCGAAACCCTTCTTTTCGATGATTTCGTAGACGAACTCCCAGACCCCTGTCGATTCAAGAACGAACCTTGCCTCATCGAAGCCGCATAGAAAGGATTCCAGTTCTTCCTTCCTCGTCGGAATCTTGATGTTCGTTAGTTCTTCCCCATTCTGATCCAGTACACTTGCCTGACAGAATTCCTTATGCACGTCCAACTCAACGTATTGCATGGTCTTTTGCCTCCCATTGATATATGATTTATATTGGGGCGAAGGGCTTTTCAACCATCCCATCTATGTACTTCATTGGTTCTCCCGCCTTGGGTTGTTTTGCAATTTCCCATATTGGCGGGGAGCCTCTTTAACATGCCATCAGATTCTGATTGCTACATCTGTTCTCTCGGACTGGCTATCTTGAAATATGTCCGGATTAACATATAAATTACGAGAATATCTCACGGGCACTTCGCTATGGATCTAGTCATTAATATCACGGAGTACTTTAAACCAAATATTCGCGCTATCGACAACATCTCCTTCACCATCACCCAGGGTGAGGTCTTCGGCTTCCTCGGCCCGAACGGCGCAGGCAAGAGCACCGCCATCAAAGTCCTCACCACTCTCCTGAAGAAGACATCCGGCGACGTCAAGATCAAAGGCTTCGACGT
>JBEKDM010000035.1:0-18733 GCA_050014375.1 Methanomassiliicoccales archaeon
TGGACCATATGATGCTGAAATGGCCAACCCCGTTCACGTCCGTTTGTATGTTGTAGGTGAAATCAGGCAAGGTCAATATCGCTCCCACCACGGGCTTTGAAGATGCGTTCTCCTTGAGCGTGAAATTGTACTGGTAGGTCAGACCCATGATCACCCGATCAGGCGAATCGATGGTAAGTTTGGTGTCGTCCATTATCTTGACCGTAGGGTCGCTCTCGGACGGTTTGTAGGTGTTGTTCCCCAAGGAACATGCGATCAGCTGGTAATTGCCCAGTTGAAGGTCGTCAGGGATCATGCATTTGGCGACGAATTGCCCGTTTTGGGCCTTCCCCGCGCCTATGAAACAGCGATCGGGGGTGGTCTTGTTCGCGGCCACGAACACCATCACCGATACTCCCGAGATCGGCGTCAAGGAAGCTGTCGTCAATGTCCCAGTCACCTGGAATCGGACGCCCTTCTTGATCAGGAATTGTGATTGGGGTGAGAGGATATCAGTTATAGTGTCGATTGTTGGCACGGTTGTTTGCTTGGAGGTCGTGTTCAGGTCCACATTGTCCAGCGACTCGTCGCCCACTGCTATCGTCTGGTTTCCGCCCCCAGTAATGTTCCTGTTCGTCCCCGGGAAGATGCTAACATTGTATTTCCCTGGATTCACGCCGGTAAAATTGTAGTTGCCTTCGTCATCGGTCTGGGTGGTGCCGACCAAGGTTCCGTTCTGATCATAGAGTTGGACGCCGACGTTCGACTGGCCCTCTCCCGGGTCCGGCATTCCATCCCCATCCTTGTCCAGGAACACTGTTCCACTGACATTCTTACCGCCCGTGAAGTTGCCATCATAGGTACCGCCCGTGAAGTTGCCATCATAGGTACCGTTCGGAACAGTGGTGTTGAGCTCCGGCGGTAGGATCGTTTCATTCAGGTCTGGCAGACTGTGATGTTGGATCGGGTCGGTGATGTTGATATCGGGTAGGTACTGGATGGGAACATCCTGATCCCCTTCCTGGGTATTCAGCTTCTTGGTCAAGATTGGGGAAGTGGCGATCTGGTTGAATGCACTGCCCAGAGCGGCCACCAACACTATCGCTGCCACAAGGACGATGATGACCTTGTACAGCGGTTTCATTGATCTCCCTTCAAACTAACATCACACGTCAGTTCCAATGTAGAACAGGGCCGTGAGAGTAATCAATCTTTTCCTACGATCCTCCGTTCGACCGATACTCCGGTCAATGATCGATCAATCGTGCTGCCAATGGCTCTATCTAGATGTCCGGACAAGTGTCCTATCTGGAACCGGTCCAAGGACTTCGGTCGAGGACCCGTCGCCCAAGTGTCAGAGCTGCTTGCGATTGAACATTCTGATGGTGACCGCAAGCAGGACGACCGTCACTGTTATTCCCGGAATGAGAGGCAGCATCGGTTCGTTCGGCAGCAATAGTCCGGGCAGTGCGGCAACTACCGAGAGCTGGTTCGCACCGTAGATGACCAAAATTATGCCGGTGAGCATCGAGTTGGCGTAGAACCCGATAAGTACCCCGGCCGAGCAGGCTATGGCGGTCATCGATGCTGCCATAATCAAGGCGTTGACTGAGACCGAGAGCGTGTCACCTTGGAGAGAACCGTTCCGGGCTAGGTCGAACAAAGCTCCGAAAACCAGTGCGATGATTCCAGCGGCGGTAACGCAAGCATATGTGGCCAGGAACTTCGACAGCACGATGTCCCTGCGTTTGACCGGTCGGATGACGAACAGATCGAACACATGCCTGCCCTTCTCGCTGATGATCGAGGAGACCAGCATAGCGGCGGAGAGCATCCCGCCGATGGACCCGATAATGATGGCGGTGAACGATGCAAGTGAGATGCCCTGGCTGGTCGGGGAGGCGAAATAGATGATAAGAGTGAGCAGCGGCAGCCCCACCCACAAGGTGAGCATGACCTTCGATTTGTAGAAACCCTTCAGCTCGTCCTTTAATAACAATCCCAAGCTCAAGCTTTCACCCTCGCCAGATAGTTGATGTAGATATCCTCGAGGGTGGGGACGATGGGTGCGATCTTGCGGATCTTGCAGCCCTTTGCCAGCATATCCCGGATCAGCATATCGGTGACCCGGTCGGCGTCCGCTTCCGGTGCCAGGCAGACGATGTAACGGCCCGGTTCGGGCTGTCCTATCATCTCGACGCCCTCCCTCGGGCCGGAATCCGACCACGGGCTCGAGCCAGTAGCCAGAACGACCTCGATCTGCTTCGGGACCTTGACACGTTCCTCGATCTCTGCCATTGAACCAACATATCCCATTCGTCCGTAGTTGAGGAAGCCTATCCGGTCCGCCAGGTCCTGTACATCGTTTAGGATGTGAGAGGAGAAGAAGATCGTCGACCCTTCCTTGCGGAGGTCCTGGAATATCTTCTTGAACTCGAAACGGGCAGTTGGGTCCAGCCCCGCCATCGGTTCGTCAAGGATCAGGACCGCAGGCTGATGCAGGATCGCCTGGGCCATGCCCACCTTCTGTACGGTCCCGCCCGAGAGCTGGTTGATCTTCTTGTGCCTTAGCTCCGATATCCCGACCCGTTCCAGCGCTGTCCGTATATGTGATTCGAGCTCGTTCTCCGAGATCCCGGAGAGGCGTCCGAAGGTGGTAAGCGCATGATCCACCGTCCTCCATTCCTGGAATCCGATGTTCTGAGGTAAATAACCCAGCTCCTTGTTGATCAACATCTTGTTGTTCCTGATGGACTGGGCTTGAAAAAATACGTCCCCCTCAAAATCGGTGAGCAGGCCGACCAGTATCTTTATCGTGGTGGTCTTTCCAGAGCCGTTTGGGCCAATGTATCCGAAGATCTCCCCGCTTCTGACGCTGAAAGAGACGTCTTTCAGTGCCACGAAATTGCCATACAGTTTCGTGACTGAATCTATCTCCAGGAATCGTGAGATCGTATCTGCACCTTTCATATTCCGACATCACCCAGGATGATGGGGAATGCTTTGGAAAGGCTTTATTATTTCCTTGCCCAGATTTGGTTGAATCCGAGGTTAGGGTTCGATCCTTATCCTGCCACCCACGGGTTATTCTATTCCGCGTCAGAAATGACTATTCCGAAAGTACCGAATAATGCATTGACAAATGATGCTATCATCGATTTTTCTGTCAGAACTGACAACAGGACATTAACCTACAATTGCTCGAAATCAGGCAAATCTAATGTATGAATTTCCTTAGGCCAGCCTAAATGTTTTTTCGCTCGAATAGAAAAGCTTTATGTTCCCACCAAGGATTCTGGTGTCGATGAATAGCGGGTGCAGTTTATGACCCCGAAAGAGAAGGTCGCTTTCGCCTCGGTCATCGCCGCTATTGGACTGGTGGTCACGAAGATCATCGTTGCGGTCTGGACCAACAGCTTGGGTATTTTGTCTGAAGCCCTGCACTCGAGCATAGACCTCATCGCCGCCTTCGTGACGTTAGCAGCCGTGCGCATGGCAGAACGGCCTGCGGACGCGGACCATCATTACGGCCACGAGAAGGTGGAGTCGCTGTCCAGCCTGTTCGAGACCGCATTACTGTTCGTGACCTGCGGATGGATAGTGTACGAAGCTGTTCACCGTCTGATCTCTCCGGTCGAGGTGGATGTTACTTACATCGCGATCGGAGTGATGGTCTTCTCCATCATCGTCGATTTCACCAGATCCAGGGCCCTACACAAGATGGCCAAGCGGTACAAGTCGCAAGCCCTTGAGGCGGATGCGATCCATTTCTCCACTGACCTTTTTTCATCGGTCGTCGTGATCATCGGTATATTATTCACCATGATGGGATACAAGACCTTCGACGTGATAGCGGCCCTAGGAGTTGCGGCCATCACGGCGGTGATCGGTTATCGTCTATGGAAGCGGTCGATCCATACACTCATGGACGGCGCACCGGAAGGAATTTCGGAGCTCGTCGCCAACGAAGCGATGCGCATCAGGGAGATCAGGGGGGTGGACCAGGTCCGGGTGAGGGAGACTGGCCCCAAGGTCTACATCGACTGCACCGTGTTCATCGATAAGGTCGTACCCTTGGAGCAGGCACACCGGGTCACAGATGAATTCACCCGCAGGATCAGGAAGAGAGTTGACAATGCCGAGATCATGGTGAACGCCGAGCCCTTTTGCGTCGAGCCGACCGATCTTGTCGATAAGATCCGGGCCGAGGCGGCCGACTTCGAGGAGATCAAGACCGTTCATAACATCAACGTGTCCGAGTTCGATAATGATATAGGGGAGGACTTGGAAGTAGACTTCCACCTAGAACTGGACGGGGACCTATCGTTGGACATCGCACATGCCATCGCCACGCGTCTGGAGAACCGGATCAAGACCCTTGACCAACGCATCACCTTGGTTACCACCCACATCGAACCGGCCGATTGCCACTCATGCGGTTTGAAGAGCGTCCGTGTGGGCGAAGAGGGAATAGCACACTCGATCAAGCAGCTGGTTGGGACATTCCCAGAGATAGAGGAGATGACCAGGATATCGGTCCAAAAGAAGGAGGGCAAGATCCGGGTCGGCATGTGCTGTTCCTTTGGCAGAACCAACAGCGTAAAAGAAGCGCACGATGTTGCCGAGAAGCTCGAGGGCGTAATACGGGCCAAGCACCCGGAGGTCGACGTGGTGTCGATCCACATGGAACCGGGCCACTAGGACGAGCCGATCAAGCACGGCAGAGAGATCTAAACCAGACGGAGTATTCGTCCTAGAACACCGTTCCCATTATCATCAAAGACCAGATCAAGGCATTCATCGCTGAGGTCGTCGGTAAGAAGTAGCCACCGGTAAAGGATCTCAGATATCCTGCTTGACGCTGGGCGGTCGCCCATATGATGTGACAGGCATACCGGGATGCCCCATATTTTCTAACCGCGGAAACGACCGCAAACATATATCGGCGCGGCATACGTTCATGCCTTGAGCCCATGGTCAAGCTTCGTTACCTAGGTCATTCAGCATTCACAATCTTTGACGGCCGAAGAACGGTCATCATCGACCCGTTCCTTTCCGGGAACAACGATGCACCGTTACGGGCCCGGGACATCGAGACCGACCTGATACTGGTGACCCACGCGCACAACGACCACTTGGGGGACGCCATAGAGATGTCCAAGCGCTCGAACTCGCCCATCTTGACCTCCTTCGAACTGGGCATGTACTGCGAATCCCAGGGAGCCAAGGTCATCAACGCGCATATCGGGGGCAAGTTCAAGTTTGATTTCGGTTCGGTCAAGCTATTCCCTGCGCTGCACTCCTCCTCGCTCGATGACGTGCATCCCCTCGGCACCGCGATCTCGTTCGTGATCAACATGGGCGGGAAGAACCTCTACCATGCTGGAGATACGGCGTTGTTCGGCGACATGGCACTGATATCGGAGCAGTACAATATCGACGTCGCCATGCTGCCCATTGGAGGACTATATACGATGGATTCCGAGGATGCCGTCCGGGCGGAGAGGTTGCTCAAGGCCAAGAAGGTCATCCCAATGCATTATGGCAAGTGGTCAGAGGCAGATCCGTATGAGTTCCGCGACCGTATCGCTGATCAAGCCATAGGAACTGCCGTGGTGATGAGACCGGGCGACGCCATAATTGTCTGATGTATCCGGAATCCATTATATGACTCTGGAGTAAAACGTTTATCCGCTATGTCGGTTTAAGGTCACAGAGGATTCAGAAATGGCTGCGCGAATAGCGATCATCGGCGGTTTCCTGGGTGCTGGCAAGACCACCTTGATCAATAAGATCGCCATGGGTTTGAGTGCTGGTGGCAAGACCATCGGCCTGATCAAGAACGATCAGGGTGAGGCCCTGGTCGATACACAATACTCGAAGGCGGGGGGCTTTGAAACCTCGGAAGTGTTGCGCGGCTGCTTCTGCTGCCGATTCGACGACCTCATCTCATCTGCCAGGGAAATGGTGTCACGGTCCCGACCGGACTTCATTATCGCGGAACCGGTCGGTTCATGCACCGATCTCCTGGCAACGGTCATCGCACCATTGAAGTTGATGTGCCCGAGCGAGTTCGAGGTCGCTCCGCTCATCATCGTCGTGGACGCGCCCAGACTGGCCCAGGAAGGACTGGATCCGAGTTCCCTAGGCGGATACTTGAGGAAGCATCAGATCGAAGAGGCTGAGCACATCGTTATCTCCAAGATTGACATGGTCACTCGCGACGTCTTGCTCAAGCTGGTCGAGGACATGAAGACTTACAACCCCCAGGCTGAGGTTATCCCGTATTCGGCCATCACCGGTCATGGTTTGGACAAGATCATGAATGTCGTCCGCTCCGAGAAATGCAGCGACCACCCACCTGTGGACATCGGATACGAAACTTATGCCAGGGCGGAGGCGGAGCTGGGCTGGTACAACGGTACCTTCTGCTTCCAGACCATGCAAAAAGTGGACGCCTATGAACTGGCGACCAAGATCATTCGCGCCATTTCGCTCTGCTACGATCCGGAAAACATAGCTCATACCAAACTGATGCTGACCTCGGACACCAATTCCCTGAAGGTGTCTGCCGTGTTCGACAACATTTCGGTCGACACGATCACAAATTCCCGGTACGCCGAGGGAAAGGTGACAGTCACGATAAACGCCCGAGTCATCTCATCGCCGGAAGATCTGCGGACTAACATCCGGAGATCCATATTCGAGGCGATGGAATCGACAGGAAATCAGACAAACTGTCTCAAGGACGAGTGCTTCTCGCCCTCGAGTCCCAACCCCACCCATCGGATTGTGATGACGGCAGGGGTCTTGAAATAACCGGATATTGATAATTCCGCTGAATTTCAGACTCAATAATTAAATATCGGCCGTTAGGATATGAAAACAGTGTCATCGAATTCCAGGATTGAGATAGCATACATCGACCCCGAAACCTACTCGTCCATTGTAAATCATGACATGAGGAAGCGCATTTTGCGCACTCTCTATGGTTCCACAAAGACCGCGCCCATATCCAAACAGGACCTGGCGGACAAGCTCGGCGTAGGATATCACCAGTTAGTCTACCAGCTAAACAATCATCTAAGGGAATTCTGGATTGTTCGCGAGGAGCGCAAGGTCAGGGGAACAAGGATGGAGCTAATAGAACCGGCGAAACCTTCCACCGTGTATATCACTTTCGGGAAGGACAACGGGATATTCATGGTGGACCCGGCGGCAAATCTTTTCGGACCTCTTTTGCGAACCGGCACCAGATGTGATTCCTGTTCACCGAATGATGCGGCGAAATGTATGTCGTCTGCGAGCTCGACATGTTCCTGCGCCATGGTCCCGAACGAGGCGGAGAAGGGAATGTTGCTTTCCAACGGTCGTAAGATGCCATTCAAACCGATGGACCATGCCATATTGTGCGCCATCAAAGGCATACCGCAGGGAGAGAAGTGTGTTCTCGAGATACCGAGCGAAGGATGTACCTTCATGCGGCAACCGATCTCAACAAAGAATTGAATGTCCGCCGTATCAATGACAAACTATCTATTCTCTCCACGGTCTCGTGCCAACGTGAGTCCGCTTTCAACATCACAAATGCAGTTGCAGTCCGTCGGCGGGGCGTAAAGAATCGTTAGTTATATATCACCGGGACAACTAAGAAAGAATAGAAACTTGGGCGTGTCAGGACTTGGTAACTGTCGACCAGATGAACAGGAAGATCATTGGTCTCCTTCTAGCGGACGGGCGGATGACATATAACGATGTTTCAGTTAAGCTGAGGCGCTCGTCTTCGACCGTTAGGGACCGGATCCGTCGCCTTGAGGACGACAAGGTAATCCTCGGTTACTATGCGATCGTCAATGCAGAGCGCATGGGCATGAACGCCGACGCCATCGTCCTCGGCAATCTGGCTCATGAAACGTGTGCGGCGGACCTCAAGAAGCTTACCAAGATCGAAGGGGTGCGCGAGGTGCTCCAGATATCGGGACAGAAAAGGATATTGATCCGCATCTCTGCCCCGGACAATCATACCCTAGAGGACATTGTCACTCGAGAGCTGATCCCGATGGGGTTGAAGGACATCGAGCTCAAGGTAGTGCTCGATTCCGTTTCCCGGCCGCCTGGACTTTGAGCATTCAGATGTTCGTCTTATCGTAGTATCCGCTGAATGGCCTGGACGACGAGGGGCTGATCTTCACGAAATTGGCAGGGTCCCTTCCTATCTTCTCGCCGAAGTACCCTTCGAACTCATCGATGAGGGAGGTGAGTTCGGCCGAATCCTCAGGCGTCAACGATGAGATGACCGCCCCCGGTCCGAGCTGGCCACTATCGACCTTCCCCCTCACATAGATGCGTCCTCCGTGCATGCCGGCGCCGATGTTATGCCCTACCGGCGACTCCACGTCGCTGCGCAGGCCCAATACCAGTATTGTCCCACCAGCCATATACTCGCCCAGGTAATCCTTGACCGTCCCGCCGATTACCAGCGCGGGTCGCATCTGGCCGAATTCCTTCATATGAATACCGACTCGGTAGCCGGATGAGCCCATGATCATTATGGTCCCCCCGCGGGCGGACAAACCAGTCACGTCCCAGGCGTTCCCGTGGACAATGATCTTGCCGGAGTTCATGGTATTCCCGGTCATGTCCTGGGCGTTGCCCAGCACTTCTATGGTCGGTCCGTTCAGGAAAGCACCGAGACCGTTTCCCGGAGTTCCGTGCACCACTATGAGCAGGTCCGACCCGGTAGCCGTGGCCCCGATGTATCGCTGGCCCATGACCTCTTCAATTATCACCGTCTTGCAGTCGGAGGCAATCGCCTTGCGTATGGCGCAGTTTAGAGTCTTGTAGTTTAGAGGGCCCTTGCCTGTATCCCTGCCATCGGCACGGATGGTGGCGACACCTTCCTTGATGAAAGTACAGTCCTTGCCGCAGTCGCACTCCTCCGCATGATAATCGTAATCGATGTTCGACATCAGCCCCACCCCTCTCCTATGGTCTTGAGCCCCATCACTTCCGCTATCTTTGGGTTCGGGCCAAGGTATCTGAGGCGGTCCCGGTTCCCGACCAGCGATTCTACAGAATCGATGCCCATGCCGCCGATGACCTCGCGGAGTTCCTCGTTCCAGGCGCGGAACAATCTGACCACGCGAGCCGCCGCGATCTCCGGGTCCAGGCGTGCCATGAGGTCCTCCCTTTGGGTGGCGATCCCCCACGGGCACAATCCGCGGTGGCACTGCTGGCATACGCGGCAGCCCATGGCGATCAATGCGGCGGTGGAGACCATGGCGATGTCCGCCCCGAGAGCTATGGCTTTGATCATGTCGGCGCTGCAACGGATGCCCCCGCCGGCGGCGATTGTTACACGGTTGCGCAACCCTTCGTCGGTCAACCGCTTGTCGACGACGGCGATGGCCACCTCGATGGGAAGCCCGGCATTATCGCGGATCACTCTCGGTGCTGAACCGGTCCCGCCTTTGAAACCGTCGATGGTGATGAAGTCGGCACCGGCCCGTACTATGCCGGAGGCGATGGCGCCGACGTTGTGGACGGCAGCGATCTTGACGCCGATCGGGCGACCATACTCGGTAGATTCCTTGAGGACCGAGATTAGCTGCTGCAAGTCCTCGATGGAGTAGATGTCGTGGTGCGGGTACGGCGAAAGAGCATCCGTTCCCAGCGGTATCATCCTGGTCTGCGAGATGAGCTGAGTGACCTTCTCCCCGGGCAGATGTCCGCCCAGACCGGGCTTGGCGCCCTGGCCCACCTTGATCTCGACAGCGGCGGTGTTCTTCAGGTACTCTGCGTTCACGCCGAAGCGGCCAGAGGCCACTTCCGAGCAGATATGGTCCGCATAGACGTAGAAGTCTTCGTGCAGCCCTCCCTCACCCGAACCGGCGATGATATTGAGCTCCTTGGCGGCCATGAACAATGCTTTCTGGGTGTTATACGAGACCGAACCAAGTGAGACATGGCCGAACATGATCGGCATGTCCATCTCGATGATGGGGCCTTCCCCTCCGCACAATTTCATGTGCTCACCTTCGCAAATCTCGATCTTGCCCGGGCGACCGCCCAGGTAGGTCCTGGTCTCTACCGGCTCCCGCAGCGGGTCGATCGACGGGTTCGTTACCTGGGCTGCGTCCAGCAGGATATCCTCGAATATCACGTCATAAGGTTCGTCCGTGCCGCAGGAAGAAAGGAGGACCCCTCCGCTGTTCGCCTGCGCATAGATGCCGCGCCTCATCCTTTCGGTCCAATTGCCATGGGGCGGGAACTGGGACGGGAGCGGTCGGATCTCGATGGCGCTGGTCGGGCAGACGGCGATGCACCTGCCACAGGCTACGCACCCTCCCTTCGGTACCACCTTGTTGTCCCGGACGTCAATGGCCTGGAACGAGCACTCGTTCACGCAGCGTTTGCACAGAACACAGGTGTTGTAGTTGATCGTGGGCATGAACTTCTCCGGAAGCCTCGTTTCCATGCGCTTTGGCCGATCTGTCCTGTCGTTCATTTCCGTGCCCCCTGGAAAGGATGTTCGATACCGGCCCTGATGATACCCCTGCCCACTTGGGCGATGAACGGGCTTCCGGCGTTACAGGTCCATGTTATCGCATCTGGTTGAACGGTACGTACTGCACACTCCTCCGAGGCGCAAAAGGCCAACTTCTCGTCCGGCGACTTGCCCACGAGCATCGGACGCAGCTTCTTTCGGTCGGCTAGCGCGATCAGCGTGATCTCTGGCTGAGAACGTCCGACCAGGATCGAGAACGGGCCGTTCAAGAACGCTTCCCGGTATGCAATGCGGAGCCAGGTGGCCAGCTTCCTGCTGTCCGGATCGAGGGTGGCTATCTCCTCATAGGTCCATGGGGCCATGGCAAATGCGGCCGCCTGGATGGGCAACTTATGCCGGCGCACCAGCAGGTCCCAGATGTAGGAAACGACCTCGGTGTCGGTTTGCACCGTGCACTTATATCCGTTCATTTCCACCAGCTTCTTATTCACACCATAAGAGGTGATCTCGCCGTTGTGGCAAACGCCCCAATCAAGGACGCTCATCGGATGGGCTCCGGCCCACCACGCGGGCGAATTGGTCGGGAACCTGGAATGAGATATCCAGAGATTTCCCTTGTAGCGTGAGATGTCGTAGAAGTCGGCGATCTCGTAGGAGAAACCGTTCCCCTTGAAGACTGCCATGTTCTTTCCCGAGGAAACGATCTGGGCCCCGTTCATCGTGGAGTTGACGTGCATGACCACCTGGATGATGAAATCATCCGGAGCCAGCCGAGTATCGCCGAACCAATCCTTGCCCGACTTTGGCGTGACGAAGTACCTCCAGATGTTGGGAAATGGGGGCGTCATGGTCTGGACCGGTCGATGATACACCTTCTCAGCGTGATGGATCTCGACATAATCCTTTAGGAACTCCTCCACTCGATTCTTTATCTCCTCGTCGTCGAAGAACACCTGGAAACAATATTCGTCGAGGTGCTGGGGGAACAGCCCATAACAAGCATATCCTGCTCCAAGGCCGTTCTCCCTCTCACCCATGGTAGTAAGCATGGAGGCGATACGATTGCCGGATATCGTGCTGCCGTCTAGGGCCATGCAACCGGCTATCCCACAGCCTCCCATTTGATAGGTCGATCCGGGCGGCCGAGCCGCGCCGTATGCGTACTCTGGTTTTGGGAGCGGGTTGCTTGCCTGTGATACACATCTGTGGTGACGTTCATCACCGTAATATTCCATATGACATTCTCCTGATCACGACGGGTTCATTCCTATAGGCTTGTCTAATGGATAATAGACCTCGCATTGGACCCAATAGTTGTCTACGTGCGGGTTATTATACTTTCCAGAGGAACGTGCCGGGATGTCGAAAGGTACCTTTCCAAGAAATACGCAACATGCGCCTGGCCGGAACTGTCCTTTTTCAATCATTTGGGACAAGATCATCATCCGCTCCTAGTTCGCGGACATATATATTCATTATTGTTTTTTTGATTCATATCAGAATATCGATTCAATTCGACTGTACAATTGTCTAGTTTCGGGAAGGGTAGTTCCTGCATCATAGTCATTTGAGCGAAATATTTTCATATTATCTAGCTATTTGTCTAATCGTTGTAAACCAGAATCATGAACCGAACATTGATTCCCCCCAGGATTTGTTCATATGATTCTGGCAAAGCTTAAATTTGCCGTTCACAATGAAGCATACAACAAGTCAGACTAAGAAGGTAGATTCCCATGTCCTCGGCCAGGATCGCATTGGTACCCCAGCTCCCGGATCTCGACAAGATACGCCAGATGAGAAAGAGGCTAAACCTCTCACAGCGCGAATTGGCGAATTTGGCGGGAGTAAGCCAATCGCTCATCGCGAAGATAGAACGCGGCAGTATCGATCCCTCATACAGTAACGTCCGCAAGATACTCGTCGCATTCGAGGAAGTGCTCAGGAGGCGCAAGGTGGAGGGCATGAAGACCGGTAATCAACTGACGGTTGGCGACCTTGCCACCCGCGGTGTGATTCACGTCACCCCTGATCAGTCGATCGGGGAGGGGACCGAGAAGATGATGAAGGGACGTTTCACACAATTGCCGGTCATCGTTGGAGAAAGGGTTGTCGGAGGCATCACCGACGATCGCATCCGTGACTACACGATAGAGGAAACTAAATCGGGTAGGAAGACCTATGACGAGGTCATGAGGACCAAGATCGAGGAGATCATGGATGAGCCGTTCCCCATACTCTCCGAGGATACGCCGATCGACCTGGCTTCGTTCCACTTGCAGCGTGAGGAAGCAATCCTCATCTCTCGGAAAGGTCAGATAGTCGGAATCCTCACGAGCGCGGATTTCCTGAATCTTGGGCTGAATCAGTAAGCAGCGGTCAATATGCTAAAGCACGTGGTGATGTGGAGGCTGAAGGAATCGGCCGAGGGTAGGACAAAGGCGGAGAACGCCGTGTACGTGAAGGAGATCCTGGACCTTCTTCCCTATAGGATCAAGGAGATCAAGTCCCTCGAGGTGGGCATCAACATGTTGAACACGCCACCCTCGTATGATCTGGTCCTGATCGTGGATTTCGCAAACATGCTGGACCTGCAGGCCTATCAAGCCAATCCGGAGCATGTAAAGGTGGCAGATTATATCCTCAAGGTCAGGGAGACCCGCGCTGTCGTCGACTACGAGTATTAATCATTGAGTTCCATCCCGGTGTGCAATGAAGAAGAAAGACCTGGAGATGCTTCTGCAATCCATCCCGCCGTTTGACAAGCCGAAAGCCTCCCTGGAACAGTACTCCACACCGTCGGTGATCGCTTCGGATGTCGTTTTCATGGCCTATGCTGAGGGCGATATCGCTGAAAAGGTGGTAGCTGATCTAGGGTGCGGGACTGGCATATTGGCGATCGGAGCATATGTGCTCGGGGCGAAACGTGTCATCGGTGTTGATGTTGACGAGAATGCGCTTAGACAGGCCGAGTCGAATGCGAAGTTCATCGGTGTTGAGATCGAATTCTTGAACCTGGAAGTGACCGAGTTCGATGAGAAGGTGGACACGGTCATGATGAACCCTCCATTTGGATCTCAAAAAAGGAACGCGGATCGTCCTTTCCTTGAAGTTGCAATGACGGTCGCGGACGCTATCTATTCGATCCACATGAGCGACACCGTCGACTTCCTGGCCAAGTATGTTTCCGACCGCGGTTTCTACGTGGACTTCCAGAAAAGGTATAAATTCGAGATTCCTCATATGTTTTCGTTCCATACGAAGGCTAAGAAGTGTTTCGACGTTTCGCTTCTCTGCTTGCGCAGAATGGGTGATGCAAAATGACTGAAAAGAAAAAGGTCTTGCCCGGCGACGAAGTGGCCGAGGCTGAGGAGTACTTGCCGGCAGAGGGCACTTATGAGGAGAACGGCAAGGTATTTTCTGCCCTCAAGGGTGTTCTCGAGCTCGACGACAAGGAGAAGGTGGCCAAGGTCGTTGCCGAGAACCCGATGGTCACACTAAACATCGGCGATGAGGTGTTCGCCGAGATCACCGACGTGCGTGCATCGATGGCCATCGCAGAGGTGGTCGTGGTGAACGGGAAGACCCGCAACATCACCGGCGACACGAACGGAACGATCCATGTCTCCAAGTTATCGCAGGAATACGTCCAGGACGTAGGCCGTGAGGTCAGGCCCAGTGACATTATACGTGCCAAAGTGACCCAGGTCAAACCATCCGTCCAGCTCACCACCGCCGGTGCACATTATGGCGTAGTGAAGGCATTGTGCCGCAAGTGCAGGCAACCGCTGCTGAAGGTCGAGAAAGGCCTTTATTGCAACACCTGCGAGAGAAGCGACATGAGAAAGTTGGCGGACGATTACGGCGACGTCGAGAGCGTCTGAGGCAGGATCATCGGGTCCATGTTTCCTTTTCCTGTTTTTCGTTCATTTTCCCGAAAATGCACCTTTCTTCTCGAAAAGCATAAATGCTATGGACCTGGTTTGACACGGGAGTGAGGTCGCATGGCAAAGAGCAACGAGGACCTGGCCAAGGAGATCAAGGAACTCAAGGAAGAGGTCCAGCAGATGAAGGAGATCATGACGCTCCTACTCAACATGGTCGTCGAGCAAGAGGAAGATGAGGACGACGAAGATTTTGCCACCTATCCCGGAATGGCGACCACGAGCGACTTCAAGACCAACAATTGATCGGCGATCGTTCTTCCCGGCAGAGTTATTATCGGGGAGCACTTCCCCCTTTCCTGACATGAGGGCAGTGGCGCTGATCTCCGGAGGCATCGACTCACCAGTGGCCGTCTACATGATGGCGATGAGAGGCGTCGATCTGACATTGCTCCACATGGACAACCGGCCCTATGGGGCTCAGGGTAGCGTCCGGAAGACCTCCAAAATGATCGTACCGCTGGAGAAGGCCACGGGCAAGAAATTTGATTTTTATTACGCGCCGCATGGAAGGAACAACCAGATAAACGCGGAGAAGTGCAAGGCGACATTCCAGTGCGTCCTTTGTAAGCGGCAGATGCTGCGGACGGCGAAAGGTTTTGCGGAGAGGATAGGCGCCGATGCGATCGTCACCGGCGAATCGCTTGGCCAGGTCGCTTCCCAGACGTTGCAGAACCTGAGGGCAGAGACGTATGGGATCGACTTCCCCATTCTACGTCCGTTGATCGGTCTGGACAAGATCGAGATTGAGTTCATCGCGAAGCAGATCGGTACCTACGAGATATCGATCTCCCATGGAAAAGCACCGGCATGCACCATCGTCCCGGAAAGACCGATCACCATGGCCCGGCCGGAGCGCATCCTCGAAGAGGAAACGAAGATCGATGTCTCCGAGCAGCTCCAGTTCGCCCTGGACAACATCAGGTCGCTCAAAGACTTGGATAAAGAGAGCAGTTGAGGCCTATGTCAGCATCGTACATCATTTCCATGGTCACATGGTCGATATACCTGGCCTGGACCCTGGAGATAAAAAGCGTGTTCTTGCCGATCTTGACCTTGATGTCACTATCCTTCGCCGGTTTGACCTCAAGGGGCAAAATGACCGGGCCGGAGCAAGTCGTGCTCACGCGGAAATCCCTTCCAGACTTCAAGATGTAATCCTTGACCGCTTGGTCCACTTCAATCTCGCTCATGTCTGACCGCCAAAAATGGATAATCGGTATTTAAGATTGTTTGGAAAAAGTATTACCAAGGCGGAGCCATTGACTGAACCGTGAGAGTTGTTCTGGACACATCCGCCCTGTTCTCGATGGAGTCCATTCCCAGTGATTACGAGGCTTACACGACGCCTGGCGTCGTCGATGAGCTGAAGAAGTATAACGACACCCGCTGGATGTTCTGGGAACATCAGGTGACGGTCATGGACCCTTCGCCTCAGGCCAGGAAGGCTATCGTTCAGGCATCTCAGGCCACCGGCGATTCGAAACGGCTGTCTCCGGTCGACCTGGACCTGCTCGCACTAGCAAAGGACCTGGACGCCACGATCCTGACTGATGATTATTCGATACAGAACACCGCTAAGTTTCTTGGCTTGAAGTACAAAGCGGTCGGGTTGAAGGCCATCAAGCAACTGGTCAAGTGGAACTACAAATGCCTTGGTTGTGGCAAGGTCTTCGATAAGGAGATGCCGGACTGCCCCGTGTGTGGCTCGAAATTGAGAACGACCCGAGCAGGTCGTTGAATTTATAGAGAAAAGAAAGGTTTAGGAGGGAGCTTGAACGCTCCTTAATCCTTGTTCCCTAGCTCGTGGGATTTCTTGGCGCCTGCCTCTACCGCGTCGATGAACGCCGCTCTGATGCTGTATTCCTCCAGAACGCGTATCCCTTCGATCGTCGTTCCCGCCGGTGAGGCCACCATGTCCTTCAGTTCGCCCGGATGCTTCCTGGTCTCCAGCACGGTCTTTGCCGAACCAAGCACCGTCTGTGCGGCGAGCGCGATCGCCACATCTCTAGGGAGTCCGGCAAGGACACCCCCGTCAGCCATTGCCTCGATGACCATGTAGATATAGGCTGGACCGGACCCGCTCAATCCCGTTACTGCGTCCAAGTGCTTCTCGTCCATCGAATATGCGATGCCGACCGAGTTGAGGATCTTCTGCACGGTCTCCTTGTCCTCGATCTTGGCGCTCTTCCCCAGAGCGAACGCTGAGGCGGAAGCTCCCACTTGACATGGCTGGTTCGGCATGACCCTGACGACGCGCACCCCCCAGTTGATGTGCTTCTCGATGAAATCGATCTTGATGCCGGCGGCGATCGAGATCAGAAGGTGCTCGCTTGTTAGGACTGGCTTCAGCTCATCGAGGACCGACCCCATCTGCTGCGGCTTGACTGCCAGGATGATCACATCGGACGATCTTGCCACGTCCACATTGTCTACCGTGGTGCGGACCTTGAGCGACTTCGTGATGTAGTCCCGGCGAGCCGGTACGATCTCGCTGGCGACGACGTCCTCCGCGGTGGTTACGCCCGCCGCGATGATCCCCTTCATGAGGGCCTCGGCCATCATGCCGGCCCCGACGAATCCAATCTTCATCTGAATCAACACTCCATTGACGTTACCGTCAGTGCGATGGCGATATGAACTCGATGATATAAAAAAGAGTGTCGTGGCCAGATGGTTAAGGCGTGAGCCAGTGCCCTTCTGTGTTCACCTGGCTTCGAGGTATTCCAGGATCGCCTTCATGAACGCAGGCAGGTCATCCGGGTTCCTGGAGGTGATCAGATTCCCGTCGACCACCACATCCTCATCGAACCAGCGCGCACCGGCGTTCATCATGTCATCTTTGATCGAATAGAACGACGTGGCTTTCTTCCCCTTGAGGACATTGGCCGACACGAGCACCGATCCGGCATGGCAGATTGAGGCCACCAGTTTCTGCTTCGAGTACATCTTCTTAACGAAGTCGACCATCGGCGGATGTCTCCGCATGTGGTCCGGGGCAAAGCCACCAGGAATGATGACGGCCACGTAGTCGTCCGGACTTGCCATATCCGCCGCCATTCCGGCCTTGGCAGGGTAGCCATGTTTGCTTAGGTACACATCCTTTGTTCCGCTGCCAATGATCGTGGGCTTGTATCCCGCCTCCTTCAGTCTGATCAACGGGTACCAAAGTTCCAGGTCCTCATACATGTCCTCGACCAATACAGCGACCTTATCTATCATTTTCATTCACCATTGAATAGACTCGGACGCCAAGTTCTTTAACTTTACCGGGAACGTTAGGTCATCGTTCGCGTCCTCCGTTTTTCGGCTCAATAAACTCCGATTAACGAACACTTGTTTGCTATCAACGATCGAAGTTCACGGGACAACCTTCAAATAATGATTCCTGGACTATGTTATAGCTCTGAGGTCAGTCGTTCCGGACTGAGTCAAATAGGACTCGAAAAAAGGCGTTTCGAAGGGTAGCCAGCATATCTATCAAACGTTTAAATACGGGGAGAATATTCCCCTCTCAATGCTCGTAGACGATTATTATCCAATTGCTGTGTTCGTACTGGTGGCGATTTTGTTCCCGGTACTGGCCTTCGTTACGTCTAAGTATTTTAGACCAACAAAGTACAGCACCTTCAGGGATACGACCTACGAGTGCGGTGAAACGCCCATAGGACAAGCGCATATTCAGTTCCATGTGCAATTCTATATCTATGCGATTATTTTCGTTACCTTTGACCTTGTTGCTGTTTTCCTGCTGGTTTGGGCATTGACATATTCTAGCCTTCTGTCCACCATGGACCTTCTTGGCGTGTCCGCCCTATCCGCTATTTCGTTCATAGCCATACTCCTAATCGGAGTCTATTATGCGTTAAGGAAGGAGGCGATATTGTGGATCTAGACATATCCCGCCAAGCAATTACCATGACCGCTAAGGACTTCCAGAAATGGTCTAGCAACTTCGCTTTGGAGACCATGAAATCCTCAGGGGCCAAGCAGGCGGTCGATAAAATCACCGCGCCCATATGGTCATGGGGACAGCGAAATGCCATTTATCCATTGGAGTTCGGAATTGCATGTTGTTCGCTGGAGTTCGGTGCAGCATACAATCCACGGTGGGACTTGGAAAGGCTTGGTATGATTCCAAGGGCATCTCCGAGGCAGAGCGATGTGCTTCTTGTGATGGGTTGGATCTCAGCCAAGGTAAGGCCGGTCCTGAGGCGACTCTATGAACAGATGCCCGAACCAAAGTGGGTCGTGGCGATGGGCGAATGCGCGATCTCCGGCGGTCCATGGTATGATGGTTATA
>JBEKDM010000036.1:0-18511 GCA_050014375.1 Methanomassiliicoccales archaeon
CGCGGCCACGGTCGCGTTCTTCGGGTTACGCCCGGTGGCGAACGCGTTCGGCATGGTGGTCGGGATTATCGCGATCTGCGGCATCGGCAGGCCAGAGCGGTCGGCGATGCTCTTCACCGTGCGGTAAAGGCGCGGAGACTCGTTCATCGTCACGATCTTGGCCCTGTATGACCATAGGATGATCTTCGAGGAGAAGAAATATGATACGGCGTTGATCGCGGCTGCGATGCTAATGAATATGATCAGCCCCAACAGCCAATTCCCGATGAAGTAGGTACCGACCAGCCATCCGATGACCATGAACAGACCGATCATGACACCGAACAGGAGCATCGTCCTGAGAGTAGCACCCATTGCACCCATTCTTTTCACCCTTTCGCATCAATGATAGAATCGCTATATAAAGGATTTGAAAACGCTTCTATAAAAAGGCACCTGCTAAAACTTTTGTGCCACAATTGTCCAGCTTAACGACTTTCATGACGCGAGTAGGCAAAGGAAGCGGTAAAATACGGATGTGGGACTACACATCATGTCATCATGAAAGCAGTAGTGACGGGCGGGGCAGGGTTCATCGGCAGCACGTTGGTGGACAGGCTCCTGGGTGAAGGCAACGAGGTTATTGCGGTAGACAACTTCGACGACCACTACTCAGGTAAAAGGCGCTTCCTCCTGTCCCACGTCGGAAAGGATGGTTTCCGGTTAGACGAGGTCGATGTCCTGGACCTGAACAGCCTGAGACGGAGCGTGGAGGGCGCTGACGTCGTCTTCCATCTGGCCGCTCAAGCCGGGGCCGGTATATCGGCGAGGAATCCGACGAAGGCTCACATGGCGAACACCACCGGGATGTTGAACGTCCTGCTGGCGGCAAAGAACGCCGGGGTCAGGCGGGTCATTTCTTCCTCATCTTCATCGGTCTACGGGAATGCCCGTTCCCTCCCGGTCAAGGAGACCGACCCTGCTGTTCCGATATCCCCTTATGCAGCGAGCATGCTGGCAGGCGAAGAGTACTGCCGCCTGTTCTATGACCTGTATGAATTACAGTCGGTGTCGCTCCGTTATTTCACCGTGTACGGCCCGAGGCAGCCTCCGGGCACGGCCATCATGGTCTTCGCCGAACGTGTGCTCAGCGGTCAACGACCCCAGATCTACGGGGACGGAAACCAGACCGGGGACTTCACCTTCGTCTCGGACGTGGTGGACGCGATCCGCCGCAGTGCCGATTGCCCCGACCCCAAAGGTCGGCCGCTGAACATCTGTTCCGGGCTGCCGATAACTGAGAACCAGGTCGTAATGAGAATTCTGGGAGCGGCAGGCCGACCGGACCTGGAGCCGGAACACCTGCCTGCGCAAGAAGGGGACGTGGAACAACTCTGGGGCGACAACACCATGGCCAAAGAGATACTCGACTGGGAGCCGAAGTTCCCATTAGAGAAGGGCTTGATCGAGTTGGTAGAATGGTATAAAAAGTTCAGGGACCGGATCAATTAGATCGGCCTCCTGGCTGTTCTTTGAGCTAAGGAAAAAAAGGACTATAGGGCCACGTACACCACGTGGCGTCCCCTTTGCTCCGCTTTGATCTTGCCTTTCTCGACGAAGTCAAGCAGCATCTGCTGGAGCTCGTCCTCTTCCATGCCCGAGGCCTTGACCAGCTCCATGAAGGTATGGCCTTCCGAGCTCGTCAGCAGGTCGACGGCGCGCTTCTTGATGGCCTCAGCCTTTTCCCTCGCCTCTTTCTCGCGGATCTCCTTTTCCTTCTCCGCGGCGATCCGCTCGAACTGGATCGTGGTCATCTCCGCAGCTCGCCTGCGGAAGTTACCGACATCGTTCTCCAGGAGGTCAGCCAGCTCGTCCACGTCAATCCCGGTATCTCGCCATTTCTCCAACCGCTCGCGGCAGGACGGACCTGCACCGGCAGACCCTTCGAACGGCTTTCCTGAGGTTAGCATGTATCTTACCCCGGTCCCCTTTAGTGCCGGATGCAGGGCTTCCAGCTTGGCCTGGTAGTCACCGGCATCGGCCACCTCAGCCTCGAACGCCTGTTGACCGTTCACCTTATGAAATCCGTGATCATTGAATATCCCTTCGACATTGGCCGGGGACATACCTTCACTGGAATAGACGACCTTAATGTAAGCCTTCATTTCCGAACCCTCTGGGGATAAACAAGTGTAATTGATAATAAATCTTGGCGTTTGCGAATCGTTTCGAGAACCTTCGAGGACAATAGAGATATGCGAGGAGTTGATTGAGTACCGATGAGCCGGGAAGAGGAACTGGTCACCAAATGGTTCCGGGAATACTATTCCAAATCTCCTCCGCCGCTGCCCCCGAAGCACATGGAAAGGGAGCTGGCGTTCATGTATTACGGGAAAGACTTCATGCAGCGGCACATGGCGTTCACCGAGCAGGCGACCTTCAACCGCTTCCTCACCAGCAGGGTGCCGACCCACGTTTACTATTCCACCGCCCTTTACCAGACCCCGTCGGCGTCGACCATGGACGCTAAGGTGTGGAAAGGTGCCGACCTTATCTTCGATCTCGATGCTGACCACATCCCAGGGGTCGAGGGCCTCACCTACGAAGAGATGCTGGCACGAGTAAAGAAAGAGATGATAAGGCTCCTGGACGATTTTATCCTGGACGACCTGGGCTTCTCCGAGAACGACCTGGAAGTGACGTTCTCCGGCGGCAGGGGATACCACGCCCACATCTACAGCGAAAAAGTGCTAAAGCTTAAGTCCCACGAACGCTCGGAGATCGTCGACTACGTGGCCGGGACCGACCTGGACTTCGATTGGGTGTTCCCCGAGAAGACCAAGATGTACACCAAGTTCAAGAACGGGCAGCGGCTGGACAAGGGAACCTCGTTCCCGGTCGAGGACTCGGGCGGCTGGAAACGGCGAATGAACCAGGGCACGCGCAGGTTGTTTGAGGAATTCAAAGACCTGAGCGTGGTCGACTCGAAGATTCGTTACAAGTCGTTCGCCGCGGTCGACGAGAAACTGCTGAGCCTGTTGAAGAAAGAACTGTTCGAGGTCAGGGAGGACCTGACCGGCGCGGCCCTGATGTTCCGGGACGGCACGTTCGATTGCATCGACGACCGGGTCAAGAAGCTCCTGATCGGTTGGCTGCTGGACGAGGTGCCGAAGCGCTCAATGGCCGAGGTGGACCAACCGGTCACGCGCGACATCAAGCGTCTGATACGGCTCCCTTACTCGCTCCATGGCAAGACCGGCCTGCGTGTCATTTCGATGAAGAGGGAAGAGCTCACCGACTTCGATCCCCTACGGGACGCATTCCCCGATGTGTTCCCCGACACCCCGATGACGATCAAGTTGGCCAGGCGGATCGACATGAAATTGAAGAAGGAACGTTTCACCGGAGAAGGGGAGATCGAGGTGCCGACCTGGGCGGGCATATTCATGGTGCTTAGGAAGTACGGAACCATCGCCTAAACGCTGTCCATCTTTTCGCCTCTTGTATCCACCATCCATAACTATATAACCTGACCATCTCAATTTTCCCCCGCATTCTAATGAAGACTGGTAGGGAGTTTGAGGGCGGATACCGGGTCGCTAGCATTCGCCGCGTTAAAAGATATCTGTACATCGTCCAGATATTGATCATCCTGGTGTTCGCAACCTATTTGATACTGGCAGGCGGAGGATTCGGACTGAAACCGTTCTACCTTTCGGTCAACTCGTTCATCTATTTCGTGATGATCATGCTCCTGGTCATAGCGGTGGAGAGCTTCGTTTTCACCAGCCTGGAGATGCGCTTCATGAAGAGCACCAGCACGAAGCATTATGTATCCAAGGCACAGGTCAGACGGGCCGCCTATGTGATCGTCGTCTGCGCCGTCGTCATATTCATACTGTGGGCGCCGTTCATCACGAAAGCGCTCGAGAACGCGATGTCCAGCAATGATTCGATCGTAGCAAATTCGAAGACGGTCGCCGAGGCCAAATCCTTTTTCAACGACGATCCCCTGGGCGTGACCGCGATCAAGACCGGGACGTTCCAGTCCAACGGAGCAGCCACCGTCTTCATCGTATCCGAGGCGAACTGGCTTCAATTCGGCGCACAGGCCAAGGAGATCATAGGTCAATACCGCATCAACACCAACCAATACACATCGAACACAACACTGACCATCGACTTCCCAGAGCTCAAGCATTCAAAATACTACTTGCTGGCCTATTCCGACACCGGGGCGCCAGTGACCATCACCTACAAGCTGAGCAGCGGCATATCGCCGACACTGTACAGCTTCGTCCCAATCATCGCCCTGTTCTTCATCATGGCCTATGGGACATGGGGAGCGTACCTGACCATGAGGTCCAGAAATTATACGAAGGGCGCGATCTACAGGTGATCAGCCGAAGGAGCAACATATCTCCTTCCTTTCCACTTTGATGCCTAGGCGCTCCAGGCGCCTTACCGTCTCTACGGAGGGGACCGCGATGCCGGAAATGCCGGCATCACAACATTTCATCTCGAGATCAGGATTGCCCCTCGGCCTCATGCAGCCCAGTGTGACCGGGCACCTGACCGTGTCGACCGCATGTTCGACGATCTCCAGAAAATGGTCATCGGAAACGATCGGTGACCGTTCCATCCTTGTCCCTGCCGTGGGAATGAACGAAAGCAACGCCAGTGACGTTATGTCGTATCTGGCCACCATTTCTACCGAGGATCTTTCGCCAGAGCGTTCGTCACCGTTCAAACCGATACAGATGTGCGGTACGACGTGTTCTGCGCCAGCACGGAACAGCGAAACCAGGGCATCCTCGTAAGCATGCGGGGTGATGTCCAATCCGAGGACGCCGCCGATCACCTTCGGGTCTTGGACTATATCGATGCAGAAGATGTCCACGCCGGCCTCGACCAGATCGGCCGCCTCGCCTTCTCTGATGAGGCCTGGATGGACGCTCACTTTCAGATTGGTGTTACGTTTGATGTCGGCTATCGCAGGTGCGAACGGACCGAGCGGGACGTTGGCGGCACGATCGCAGCCCCCGCTGAGCAGAAAACCGGCACAGCCCCGGTCATCCATTTCACTGGCCAAGGCCCGGAGCTCGTCCGGCGTCTCCGCAGAGAGCATCCCTTCAAGGTAGTGCCCCTCACAATGGGAGCAGCGCAACTGGCACCGGGGACCGGTCACCGATATCGAAGGAAATCGACCACTGGGATAATACGCTGTCAAGGTGGACTTGCGGCCTCTTCCCGACACAACAAAGACCAAAAGGTTTATTGCTTAAACACCTTTCCACGGGGGAGGCGAGCTCATGCAAGGATACAGGGCAGTTGGCTCATACAAGTTCAGCAATATGAATTACCGTCACGAGACCCAGGACTTCAGTATCGAGGTCGCTGCAAATGACGAAAAGGATGCTGTTCATCAGATCATGTCTAACATCGGCAGCAGGCACCGGATCGAGAGGAAGAACATCACCATCTCTAAAATGACGGCGCTCAAGAACGAAGAGGTCACCGACCTCGTCGTGAAGCACCTTATCGGTGGTCAGTAATGAACGAGCAGGAGCTGCGTCAGGCCCTGGGCACCCTTGAGGTGTACAAGGCACAGCTGGAGGCGGTCGCCGAACAGCAGCAGCTCATCCAGATGTCCTTAGAGGAGTATTCCCGCGCCAAGGACACATTGACGGAGTTCGCCAAGGCCCCGGAGAACGGGCAATTGCTCGTCCCGATCGGCGGCAACTCCTACGTTTATGCTACGGTGGCGGATAACAAGAAGTGCCTCATCGGCGTCGGTTCCGGCATCACCGCGGAGAAGAACATCGAGGATTCTATCCAGCTCATGACGGTCCGGGTTCAGGAGATGCTCGACGCCATGAAGAAGATGAACGAGACGCGCAACGCCATGGAAATGAAGAGCGCGCAACTGCAGCAGATCGTGCAGGAAGAATACCAGAAGATGCAGGCGCTGCAACAGCAGCAACCCCATTTCTGAGGTAATCGATGTTCGAGTCGCTGAAGAAGGTCTTCGGCATCAAGCCCAAGGACATCCCCCTTCCGGAAAAGGCGGAGGAATTGGTCGGCGACTCGGGAAGGAGGATCTCCGAGAAGGATCTGGACGACCTGCTCTGGGAGCTCGAGCTGGGACTTTTGGAGGCGGACGTTGCGCTCCCGGTCATAGAGGAGATCAAGGCATCTGTGCGCGAGTCGCTCTTAGGAAAGCGCGTAGACCGGAAGTTCACGGTTGAGGACGCCATAAAGCTCGCCTTGAGGAACGCCATCGAGGGTGCGCTCAAGCAGAGCGAGTTCGATTTTGACGATTATATTGCCAAGCACGAGAAGCCAGTGGTGGTCATGTTCGTGGGCATCAACGGCACCGGGAAGACGACCGCCATCGCCAAGATCACGAACCGGCTGCAGAAGAACGGTCTGTCGGTCGTTCTGGCCGCTGGCGACACGTTCCGTGCCGGGGCGATCGAGCAGATATCCATCCACGGGGACCGTCTGGGCGCCAAGGTCATCAAGCACCAGTCGGGCGGGGACCCGGCGGCGGTGGCCTACGACGCCATCGATCACGCCAAGGCGCGCCGGAGGGACGTGGTCCTGGTGGACACGGCCGGCCGGATGCAGACCAACGCCAACCTGATGGACGAGATGAAGAAGATCAAGAAGGTGGCGAAGCCGCATCTGACCATCTTTGTGGGAGATTCGCTCGCCGGCAACGATGCGATCGAGCAGGCGGTCACGTTCGACAAGGAGATCGGGATCGACGCGGTCATCCTGACCAAGATAGACGCCGACGCTAAGGGCGGTGCGGCGTTGTCCATCGCCCATGCGGTAAAGAAGCCGATCGCGTTCCTTTCCACCGGGCAGGCCTACGAGGAGATCGTCAAGTTCGACAGCAAGTGGATGGTCGACCGGCTGTTCTCCGATAGCGCCAAACCCTGAGACCGTCATTCATTTTATCGCAGTGCACTTGAAGAAGGTGTAGCAGAACGTGCCGTCGTTTTCAGTCGTCCGCTCCAGGTCGGCGATGCCTTTGTCAAATTCGTCCGGATCGATCATCCCGGAGGCGATGGCCCGGTCACGGACGCCGGCCACCATGGCGATGAAGGTCTTTCTGGTGAAACCATCGACCAATGATGGCTTTGACGCGTCCACATAGACCATGCGCGGAGACACTCGAACATCCCGGAACCCGGCGGAACTGACCAGGGGAAATAGTCTCCTGCCGATGTTGGCTTCCCCACCCAGCGATGCCTGGTCCCTAACAAGACATTCGATGGCGCCTTTCGCGCTTTCGCTATCGGGATGGAAATAGCATGATCCGTGGTCTCCTTCGATGACCGTGATCTCGCCGCCGTCCTTGAGCATCGCTCTCAGGTTAGCGAGGGCCACTTGAGGATCCTGTAAATGCTCCAGGACAAAGCACACAAAGACCGCGTCAAAGCTTCCAGACGGGAAGGGGAGGTCAAATAGGTCCGCGGATCTGAACTCCACATTGGTGATGCCGTCAGCGTCAACCCGATCCTTTGCCAGACGAATCGACTCTTCTGAGATGTCGACAGAGATGAACGTTGTCTCAGGGCTGTTCTTGGCCAATATCACCGTTTGGGCACCGACACCGCAACCAGCTTCGAGGACCCGGTATCCAGGCGGGTACTTCGTGTCTTGATGGAGCAGCTCCGACAGGGTGCCCGCCTGATCCTGAAGGCGGTACGATTCCCTCTCTGAATATCCATGAACGTACTCAGTGGTCATAGGTTCACCCCAAATGACCTTTTCAGATAGTTAGAGCTTTCACTGGGGTGAATGAAAAGGAAGCGCATGAGCGCCTCAAAGGTTAAAATCAGACTTGTGGCACAGGTTCGCCAGTATGACCGCGAACACTTTTGTGTCGGAGACCAGGTTGTCGACGATGCAATACTCGTTCGCCGTGTGGCACATATCGTCGCAGCTCTCCCAGCAATAGGCGTCGATGTCTGCCAGACGGAAGAAGTTGGCGCAGGTCCCGCCGCCGATGCCACCCGCCTTCGCCTCCACGTTCTTCACGTGCTCGATCGCCATCGACAGTGCCTTGTAAGCTTCCGATTCCTGTGAGCTCGGTTTCCCGCTCTTGGTCAGCTGAACCGTCTCGAAGGTGATCTTGACCCCGGTCTTGTCCTCGAAGAGGTCGCCGATCCACCTGAGCGTCTCCATGACATCATCCGGAGAATACTGGGGCAGGATCCGGAAGTCGAGGAAGAAGATGTCCTCGCCGGGGACCGTGTTCACGTTTCCAACGGTCTGGAGCCTCTTGGTCGGCTCGTAGGTAGAAGTGGGCGGGTCGAAGAGCGCGTTCTTCACACCGTACTTCGATTCCATATAGTCGACGATGAAAGTGATGAGCTCGGAACCGACCTTCATGGCGTTGATGCCCTTCTCCGGGGTTGAAGCATGGGTCTGCCTTCCCACCACCCGTACCTTGAGCCACATGATGTGCTTCTCCGCCACTTCGATGAGTGTGCCGGTGGCATTGCCGTAGTCCGGTACATAGACGACGTCGTCCTTCCCGAAGACGCCCTGCTCCAGCAGGAACTTTATGCCCTTGTCCGATCCGACCTCTTCGTCTGCGACGATCGCGAGGCCGATGCTGAGGTCCGGGGTAAGATTGAGGTCGTTGATCGCCTTGACGGCGGAGATCGAGGCCACCAGGGACTGTCCGTTGTCCTCCGACCCGAGACCGTACAACTTGCCGTCGATCAATCTGGGCGAGAACGGGGGATAGGTCCATGCAGCCAGATCGCCAGGGGGAACAGTGTCCATGTGGCTCACGAACCAGACGGTCCGTTCCGACTTCCCCTTTTTCTTGGCCACGATGTTGGGCCTGAGCCGCAGCTTGACCCTTTCGTCGAGGGCGTCGTACATGTCGACCTCATCGAAACCGCAGTTGTCAAGCATATCCTTGATGAACCGCGCCCTTTCGAACTCTCCCTCTCCGCCGCTCTCCGGTCCGATCGCTGGTATCCTGATGATCTCGCTGAGCGCTTCCACCATTTCGTTCCTCTTTGCCTCGATGGAAGCCAATAAATCCTGAAGTGAAGGCATTCGAATCCCGAGATTAAATGCGTTCCCCCCTAATAATAACTTAGGTTTCTGTTATCCAGCCTAGAAACCAACAGATGTTGTGCCAGATGGTTTTCGGGGCGGGGCCTTCTGAATTTAGGTACTTCTGAAAAAATATTGAGGGGCCGCCCGCAACGGGCGACCTTGATTTGGCAACGCCGTTCCGGATCAGCGCTTTAATACCATGGAGACGGCGTTGCCGCCACCCAGGCACAGTGTCGCAAGACCGGTCGATTTGTTGCGGTCGATCATGGCGTGGACCATGCTGGTCAGCAGCCTCGCCCCAGAACATCCGATCGGGTGACCTAGCGCGATCGCGCCGCCGTTCACGTTGAACGCTTCGTCCGGGACGTCCAGTTCCCTCTTCACCGCGACCGAGGCGGTGGCGAACGCCTCGTTGTGCTCGAACAGATCGATGTCGTCGATGGTCATCGAGACCTTCTTGAGCAGTTCGCGGGTCGTCGGGATCGGCGCCTCCATGATCCATTCCGGCTTGGTCCCGCCGGTATGGTAGCCGACGATCTCGGCCAGGGGCTTGATCCCATGCTGTTCGGCGAATTTCCTTGAGGCGATGACCAGTGCCGAGGCGCCATCGCTCAGCTGAGAAGCATTGCCGGCGGTCACTATGCCATCTGACTTGAACGAGGGCTTGAGCTTCGCCAGTACTTCCATCGTGGTGTCGTTCCTGACCCCTTCGTCGACCTTGAAGACGGTGTCGCCCTTCTTGGATTTGATGACATAGGGTACGATCTCCTTCTCGAACTTGCCCGCCGAGATGGCGGCGTTGGCCTTCATGTGGCTCTGGTAGGCGATGGTGTCTGCTTCTACACGGGTCACGTGGAACCGTTCCGCCACGGTCTCGGCGGTGATGCCCATGTGCACGTCGGTGAATATGTCCCACAGACCGTCGTGGACCATGCTGTCCATGATGGTCCCGTCGTTGAGCCTGTAACCGTACCGGGCAGACTTCAGCAGATAGGGTGCCTGGTTCATGTTCTCCATGCCTCCGGCGACGATCAGGTCGTGTTCCCCCGCCTTGATCGAGTTGGCTGCCAGCATGACCGCCTTCATTCCCGAGCCACACACCTTGTTGATGGTGACCGAACCGATCTCCACCGGCAGTCCGCCCTTGACCGCTGCCTGCCTTGCCGGATTCTGTCCCAGCGAGGCGGTGAGCACGTTTCCCATGATGCATTCCCTGACGTCCTTGCTCTCCACGTTGGCCCGCTTGACCGCTTCCCTAACGACAAGCGCCCCGAGCTCCGGAGCGGGAACGTCCTTCAGAGATCCGCCGAACTTGCCTATCGCGGTACGGGCCGCGCTCAATATGACGACATCTTCCATGATATTGCCCCCAAAGACCTTGCTGGCCTTGGACTGGTGTACGCCTAGCAAAAACCTAGGGGTATAAATTATTGTCGATGTTGGCCATCGACTTTCGACGATGCCAGGCTCAACGTAGTACGCTTCAACGGCATGGAGAGATGCCTACGGGCGCTGACCGGCGGCTCGTACCATCCCCGGGCGAGTGTACGCTCTTCCGCCACGCGTGTCGCCGAGCTTTCCGGTTGTTTGTCCCCGCACACCTTGCACCTGTAGCCGGCGTTCCGCCCCATGGACTGCATGCTCTTGTTGCATCTGGGGCATACCGGATTGGCCGTCTTGACGGTCACGTTCGCCAATTCTATGATCTCGAGCTTCTCCAGGTTAAGCGTACGAGGCACGGCACGCAGCTCGCCGATGACCCTGACGGCGTCTCCCGGCCTCAGCCCGCGCACCACATCCCGGAACGTCTTGGACGGCTCATATGCGGCCAGGTCCAGCATCTGTTTGGACCGGTTCGGTTTCATCGTGACGAGCGCGTGCCCGCCCGCTATCGTCCGGGGCATGGAGACGATCCTCCCGTGAATGGAATAGGTCCGGGACGGGAGCAGCTCGCTCCACTTTTCCATGACGTGGTCGTCCGTCCCCTGGTTAGAAAGGAACAGGACCCACCGGTCCACCCGCTCGGACTCTGTGGCGGCCATGGCTTGGGGCAGGTCCGAGAGGACGTCGCCACGGATGCCGAAAAGCACTGGGCATGGAGTGTGCGGGGATATCGCCCGTCTGCCCGCCTGATCGTCATAGTTATTGAACGTGGAGGGAAACCTCCGGTCCATCTGCTTGACGGATTCGTCCGAGACCATGCGGGGCGTGCCCCAGCGGGAACGTTCCCGGTAGGCGATCACCTCATACGTATGGTCCAGGGGTCTCCATGACATGGCGGCCGATGCACCGATGACCCCTCTCCCGCCCTCCATTTCGAAGCGGGCCGCTCCGATCCGGTCGAGCTCTTCCAGGACCTCGCTCTTCTGCACGATGCCGCGGACCGCCGACCAGTACAGCTTTGACCGAGGCTTTTTCCGGGACACGACCAGTCCAGGGCTGGCATCCTCCTGCACCCGGGACCATTTCCTGAGCATTTGGGAACAGCGGTCCATGACCAGGTCGGGATCGGCAGGACGCACGCATTCAGGGTAGGAAAATATCGGGCCATCCCTTATCATACCGACCATCTGGCAAGGGCCCTTTCCCCGGCCGAAGCGCATGCTGAGGGCGGCATTCCCGCGCGTCTTCCAGGGTACGGCCGGGTTGAGGCGGACCAGTCGCGGAAGGCCGATCAGATCGTGGTCCCGCATGGCATCAATAACCTCGGTTGCCAGATATGTGGTGCACATCGAATCGACCGAGTCCGTGTCATCAAACGCGACGAACATTTACGCCCCCGAGAGGGGAGGACGGGTTATTAGGGTTACGCAGTCTCCGATCGATCATTCCGGGTAAGAGAGGACCTCGGCCGATGACGCGAACATGAAAGTAGGGTCATCGTCGGAAGGAGTGACCGCCAACCTGACCACCGAACCTGCCGGGACCGGTTCTGGCAGCACCGACGGTTGCAGAAATATGCTTGCCTGGGCGCCGTTCCGGTCCATTGCTGTGATGATCAGACCGGTCCTGGAATGGTTGCATTGGATTACGATGCATTCAACGGAGACCGTTTTGCCGCTTACGACGTCCTTGAACCCATCCTCATGGGCCGGGGTCAGGTCCGAGAACACCGTCAGGAGAACCAGGGCAACGCCAGCGGAGACGACCAGCGATCGGAGGCCGAACTTCATCATATACATGAACAAGGAGAAGGGATAGTTCTCAACGACCGTTACATGAAGGCTGAGAAAACAACATTTGAATACCCTGGTGCACATCTAGCCCGACATGGGTAAGCCGTTTCTCACGGAGAGGGCATCGATACTGGCTTCTCTCTTCCTAATCGGGGGTTTGGCGCTCAGCGCCCTCGGCATCATTGGACTGACATCAAAGGATGTTCTGAACTTGGGCGATTGGGACTACTGGTTGGCGATGTTGGGGGTGCCTCTGATGCTCGTCGGCATCATCTGGCTATGGATCTACCTGGCCAGAGTAAGGGAGTTCCACAAGGCGCTTCAAGAGAAGAGCAAGGCCAACTTCCTGAAGACCATGGATGAGACCGAGTACCTCGCCTGGCGCCTGCCGGTAAAATACGAAAAGGAACTGGATTCGAAGAAGGCTGAGTTCGGCATCAAGAAATAAGGTGATCCCGAAAGAGGGGCACCCCTACATTTCCGGTGGAACCGCCCTTTCGGGGGCAGGGGGGTTGGGGACAACGTTTCCTTCAAGCGCGATGACCGTTTTTGCGATCCGGTCCCGGTCGTCCGCTTTGCATCGAAGGGACACCTGCGTGACCGGACCGTACTCGATCGATATCACATCACAGATGTCATACAGTCCCGACAGCAAACTCTGTAATTCTCCCGATTGAGGAGCTTCAAAATTGAGTTCGACGGGGTATGTGAATTTCTCAAGTATCTTGGACCGGAGCACGTCGAGCCCGTAATCCTCCATCACCGAGGTGAGGACTATCTCTGATTGAGGGAATTCGGTCCTGACGATATCGATCCTTTCCTTCATTCCAAACTTTAACAGATCGGTCTTGTTGAGAACAATGATGATGTTTGTGGGATCGATGTCCGGCAGAAGTATCCCTTTTGACGTCCTTAACTTCCTGATCACTTCCGGCATTTCGTCGGAGGAATCCAATACCAACAGGACCGCGTCTGCGTTGAATATGTCTTCTATGGTATTTCGAAAGGATTCGATGAGGAAGTGAGGTAGGTTCTCTAGGAATCCGATGGTATCCGTTAGAAGTATCTCCTTCTTGACATTCTCCATCTTCCTTGTAGTAGTAGATAGGGTAGAGAACATCTTGTTCTCGATGATAACGCTCTCACCGGTCATTTTCTTCATCAAGGAGGATTTACCGGCATTGGTATAACCGGCAAGACAGACAAGGTAGAACCCTTTCTTCTTGCGCTGCTGTCTGCGGAGGGCCTGATCCTCCTTCATGCTTTTCAATTCCGTATCAATCTTTTTCATTCTTTTCTTGATCAGGTCATAATAAGTATTGATCGCATACTCACCACCGCCAAGAAAACCTGGATGCTCTCCAGCTTTAGCATTGTGGATCCATTCCTTCAGGAAAGGCATCTCGTATTGCAGCTTTGCTTTCTCGACCTGCAACATCGCCTCTTTACTATGGGCTCTCTTGGTGAAGATGTTCAACACGATCTTGATCCGGTCCACGCATTCCACTTTGAGCATGTTCTCCAGAACATAATGCTGGCCCGGTTCGACCTCACCGTTTATCAGAAGGGCCTCGATCGGATTTTCCTCAAGGAGCGTTTTTACTTCCTCTAGTTTCCCTTTTCCAACGAAGTATGACGGATCGGGATACCTCTTCTCCTGCAGGATCTCATATAGGATGTCATATCCTGCAGTATCTGCCAACTCCTCGACCTCTGAGACGCGGTCATTGAGTGTTAACAAGGCAGCGGCGATCTTTCGTTCCGTACGCTCAACCAAAAGAACCCTTCCGCCACTCGTTATGACAGGTCCAATGATATTACTTTTGTAATGACCGCTATCCTGTTTCGTCCGGCCAAGGGCCCCAACCCCAATTTCATACTTCCACTGGAAATGAAGGGGTCCGGGTATGTCCAGAATAAAATTTGGGAATAACACCTTGAACCTTCGTTTCCCGTCGAATTCGCTGTGGAAGATAAAAAAAGGTTTCAAGTATAGCAGTGGGCAATCACCTAACACCTCATCCGGAGGCTACTTCTCCACAGGAAACAATGGGGTAATCCATCCGGTGCAAAGCTCATATCACAGAGGTAACTGACCATGGATACCAACGTCTTCGAGAAACACTTGGAAAGGAAACAGATATTCAAGAAGAACAACCGAGAGATTCTCAGACCATCCTATATCCCTGACGTGCTACCGCATCGGCAAGAGGAGATCAATTCACTGGCCTCGATCCTTGTCACCGCTCTCAAGGGAGAACGGCCCTCCAACATACTCATCTTCGGAAAGACCGGGACCGGAAAGACCGCCTGCGTCAAGTACATCGGCAACGAGATCAAGAAGGCTGACGGGGAGAACAGCAAGGTCAACTTCATTTATATGAACTGCGAGGTCGTGGACACGCCCTACGGTGTCATGCAGAACATCGGTAACCAGTTCATCCAGAACTTCACCCAACGCATTCCGTTCACCGGGCTAAGCATCATGCAGGTGTACAACCTCCTCAGGGACAAACTGGACGAGCAGAACCAGGTGATCGTCATCGCGTTGGACGAGATCGACAAGCTGGTCTACAAGAGCGGGGACGACGTGCTGTACTACCTATCGAAGATAAACGACGACCTGAAGAACGCCAGGGTGTCGATCATAGGGATATCGAACGATCTGCTGTTCACGGATATGCTCGATTCCCGGGTCCGTTCCCGGATGGAGGGAGAGAAGATGGTGTTCCCGCCATACAACGCCGAGCAGCTGAAGGATATCCTCAACCAGAGGGCATTGCTGTCTTTTGACGACGGAGTGCTGGAATCGGCGGTCATCCCGTTGTGCGCCGCCCTGGCAGCCCAGGAGCATGGAGACGCCCGGAGAGCGCTCGACCTGTTGCGGATCGCGGCCGAGATAGCGGAGAGGGAGAATTGCGATAAGGTTACCGAACTGCATGTCTACAAGGCGAAGAACAAGATGGAGCTGGATTGCGTCAGCGAGGCCATACGGACATTACCGTCCCAATCGAAGCTGGTGCTGATGTGTGTCGTCGTTCTCAACGAGGGCGGCATGGAGCGCCTTACCACCGGGGACGTCTATGAAAAATATAAGGACCTGAGCCGGATCGTTGGCCTAAGTGTCCTGACCCAGCGCAGGATCACCGACCTCCTTTCCGAACTGGACATGATGGGCATCATACACGCCAAGGTTCGTTCGTTCGGCCGGGGCGGGAGGACCAAAGAGATAGACCTGAGCGTGCCGCCGCATGACATCAAGAAGGTCCTGGAGGAAGACGATACCTTCCAGGCATTGAAGAACTATAAGCCCAAGGGTCAGACGACTCTGATCTGAACGGCCGTCATTTCTTCTTCTTATTGTTCTTCTTCTGCTTTGGTTTATTCTGTTTTTCTTCTTCCGGTTTCTTCGGCTTCATCCTCAGCACGGATCTTATCTTTCCCCACATGTCGATCCCGCGTCTGCGTAGCATATACTCGGTGATGTCCAGCGTGATCGGGATGGCGATAATTGCAATGATGGTGAGGATCAGGTCGGTCTTGCTGTTCTCTGGTGTTTGGGCTGGCATGCTTCCGCCCGCCCAGAGTTTGATGAGGCCGAACCACGGGATCTCGCCGCGGGCCTCTCCCACGACCCATGCAGCGATCACTGGCTGATGGGCGATGTTGGCCAACGGAGATTGGTCATAGAGAAGATTGTGGTCCCCCTTGGTGATCAGGCCGCCATGCGGAACGATGCCATTGGACTTGTAATAGCTCAGGAGGCTCGACAAGCTTATGGTAACGGTCTGGTCCCGGTATCCCACGTGATAGATCTCCAGCGTGGAGGTGAGGTTGTACCATATGCCGCTGTGCTGTCCTGCCACGCTCCACCTGTCGAGGGGAACATTTGCCAACGAGGGGATATCGAAACTGTAGGACGTGCCGTTGAAAACGAGCTCGACCATGGCCCGATGTATGACCGGTGTCGCCAGAACGCTCCCGTCCCGGTCGTAGATGACCACGTCCCCGTAATCACCGTAGGTCTGGTAACCGTCATTCAGGCTGGATACATAAGTTTTCACATCGGAAAGAGATGATATTTTTTTGGGAACGACCATATCCCCGGTGTCGATCACTCCGATGTAGCTGGTGGTGTCGGAATGCTGCATGCTCTCCGATTCGACGACCACAAGAGGCGGCCATAACCCGCTATAGGCAAACAGTCCAAGGATAATGATAATGACGATCGCCGCGGCGATGAACAGACCTTTGAAACCCTTCAGGGCCTTGATCACCTTGGCAATGGCGTCGTTCACGGCTGGGCTAACGGCAGTGGTTGTTCATTATGATTTCTAGGACTCCCTCATATGTCGAGATATTCCATTCTCCGAAAGTCATATCTACCATCGGGATAGAATGTTGATGCAGCCACTTGGTAGAATAAACGAACAGGTGAGTTCATGTTCGGCAGAAGGAAGAAAGCGGTTACTGCCCAGGGCTCCGGTCCTCTAGTGCATGTCGGTGATGACCGACAGGCAGGGCAAGGTCCTCAGTCCGAAGCACTCTTCTATATGTTGGTCGGCCTTCTGTTCTTGCCATTAGGAATAGCGTATGGGTGCTATCTGGTCTATTGTTTCATTCGAGATCATGTTTGACCGGTCCGGTCATTGCGGTCCGTAGCAATATTGTTATGCAGGAAGGCGATTCCCCACCATCGTATGACGCAACCTTTCGTGAGACCGGACAACGACACCTACTTCATGAGCATGGCTGAGCTGGTAGCAACGAGGTCCACGTGCCTCAGACGGAAGGTTGGTGCGGTCGTCGTCAAGGAGAAGCGCGTACTCACGACCGGCTACAATGGTGCCCCGAAGGGTCTCCGCCATTGCGCGGAGGTAGGGTGCGTCAGGCTCGAGAATCACATCCAATCGGGGACCAGGCACGAGCTCTGTCGCGGGGTCCATGCTGAACAGAACGCCGTCATCCAGGCAGCCTATTTTGGGGTCAGCATCAAGGACGCTGCAATCTACACCACCAATTTCCCGTGCGTCCTATGCGCGAAGATCCTTTTGAACGCCGGGATTACCGAGATCGTGTATAAGGACGACTACGTCGACGAGCTTTCGAGATCGATACTCTCCGAAGCGAACGTAAAGGTACGTCGATTCGAGCTAAAAGTTTGATATTATATATTATATATTAATGTTCGATTCAATAATCGACGCCGACAGAATATGCTATAATGCATCATATGCAAGGCAATACTGGCACCAGACCAATGATTCCTATGGGGAATTTTGTGAAAAATAAGATGAAATTCTTCCGTGTAAGAGCCGTGTTAGACCTTAGCAAATCCTTTAAATATAGTAAAAATATTCCCACCCTGAACCTCCGGGGCGAGTCCTGTGACTAGGGCTGACACACTTCTTCAGATAAAAGACGCGGAAGCAAAAGCGTCACAAATAATGGTTGAGGCGGACGAGAAGCAGAAGGCACTAGTGGTCGCTGCTAGAAAGGACGCCGTCAGAAAGATCCAAGATGCTGAGGAGAAGCAAAGGGCGGAGTTTGAGTCCGCCTATGCCGCCGAAAAGGCAAAGGTATCGTCTCAAAGGGACGACATACTCAGCAAGGGAAAGGCAGAGGCCTCCGCCGTTAAGGCCAAGGCCGAGCTGAACATTCCAAAGGCCAAAGCCCAGTTGAAGCAGGCCTTCGAAGCGAACATTTGAGAGGATTTTAGATGATACTGCCAGAGAAAATGACTAGGATCCTGGTCGTGGGGTCCAAGGAATCCCTAACGCAGACCATCAACATTCTGTATGGTCTGGAGACAGTACACCTAGTGGATTTCTCCGCGGACGAGCCCGGGTTTACCCTGGGATCGCCATTGCCGTTCGCATCGGACGCCTCGCAGAAGCTTCTGAAGCTCCGATCCATGGAAAGGGACCTTGACATCAAGGAGATCAAGGGGATGGAGATCGAGGTCATCCCGATCGAGAAGATCAACTCCGAGGTGGACGAGACCATCAGCAGCCTCGAGGCCGAGATCGTGGGTGTCGTCGAGACCAAGGGTAACTCTCAGGCCAGGATGCATGAGATCGAGCAGAAAAAGAAGCAGCTCGAACCTTTCATGACCGTCCCGCTGCCTTTGGAGCTCTATACAGGCTATGACAACCTGACGGTCTACACCGGCCATGTCAAGATGGACCCGACCGCGGCACTGACGCATGCGGTCAAACAGTTCGAGATTTACAAATCAAACGACGGCAAGTTCGTGGCCGTCTTCG
>JBEKDM010000037.1:0-18474 GCA_050014375.1 Methanomassiliicoccales archaeon
TTCTCTCTCACGGACAGAACCTGGCCACGAATGAGACGTGCATAGGGAGGCCACCAGACCACTATCAGCGCCAGCATGATGTTCTCAAGACTGCGGGAAAGGATAGCGGCGACAGCCATTGCAAGAATGAGTCCAGGTATTGACAGGAAGACGTCGGTAATCCTCATGAGGAGATCGTCCACCTTGCCGCCGTAGTAACCGGAAACGGAGCCGAGGATTATTCCCACGAATGCGGACGTCAAGACCACGAACAAGGATATCTCTATCGATGTCCTGGCCCCCCAAATGACACCATAATAGATGTCCGCCCCTTGTTTTCCGGTACCGAAAATATGTCCCTCGGCGCCTGGCGGCATGGGAAGCTGGAAATTTTTCGGGATCTCCAACGGATCCTGCTGTCCAGCGGGTACCGGTGCCAGGATCGGTGCAGCCAATGCAATAACGATGATGATGATCACCATTGCCAGACCTATCAAGGCAGGCGGGCTCTTTCTGATCAACACGAGCGAACGCCTATACTCCCCGATCCTTGGTTTGATGGAATCGATCATTTGTCGTGAACGAGTGTTTATAGAACGGAGCGATCCTTTGACCTTCTTGGGCTCAACGGGCGGGATCGATATTGGATCCTGGGTCTGAGATGATCCAGCATTTTCTATTGAGGGGTCCATAACATCACTCCAACCTGACGCGGGGGTCCAGATATGCATACAGCAGGTCGACGATCAGATTGGTCAGCACATAAATTATGGCGATTACTATAACGAAACCCAATATGGAGGCGGTATCATTGTTAAGTATCGCCTTTGCGGACCATAGACCCAATCCAGGCCAGGCAAAGATCGATTCTGTGAGCACTGCCCCTCCAAGGAGTCCTCCGAAGGAAAGGCCGACAACGGTTGTTGTGGGTATCAGCGCATTACGTCGTGCGTGCTTTTTGATTACAACTCTATCTGGCAGCCCTTTGGCACGTGCAGTTCTAATGTAGTCCTGGTTCATGACCTCGAGCATGCTGGACCGCATTATCCTGGCAATGAAGGCAATGGTCCCAAATGCCAGTGTTACCGCCGGCAGTATGATGTGTAACAGTTCATCCCAAAATATTGTTAGATTTCCTGCCGCCAAAGAGTCGAATAGAAGAAAACCGGTGGCATGCGGATATCCGGAAATGATGTACTTGTCACTGATCATCCCAGTTGCCGGAAGTAGATGAAGGGTCTGGTAAAAGACAAGTTGAAGCAACAGGCCCAACCAGAAGATCGGTAACGCAACGCCCGAGAGCGTCACGATCCTGATGGCATGATCTACCAGCTTGTCCTTGCGGACAGCGGACAACGTACCGACATAGATGCCAATAACCAACGCAATGATCATACTAACCAAGGTGAGCTCAAAGGTGGCCGGGAAGTAAGTGCCGATAGCCTGCGTGACCGGCATGTTCGCAACTTTGGAATAGCCCCAATCGAATTGGAACAAACCGCTTAGCCAGTAATAGTACTGATCCCAGATCGGCGCATTGAAATGGTACTTTACATAAACGAGCTGGATCTGCTGATCGGTCATCTTTTCGTTGATGTAGGCTGCAGCGGGGTTACCAGCGAGACGGGTTAGTGCGAAGACGAAGACCGATACCCCCAGCAGGACGGGTATGAGCAACAGCAATCGTCTGGCAACGTAAGTGGTCATCCGCATGGCAAGTTCACCTGATTATCATTTTGAATTATCTTATGAAACCCTTTATGAGAAAATTAGTGTAGGTCATGAGACACCCGACAGTCGATATGCGCTCATGCATCAATATGGCTGTCCTTTCTACCGACATGATCATTCCAAGCCGTTTCTACCTCGATCGGATCTATGTCCGTTTTCCGAAATAAAGGGGAAATAGGGTTTGGAAAGGGTTTGATACCCTATCTACACCGTCTTGTCGAATGAGTAGTAGTAGTATCCAGAGTACATCGGGTTGAAGTAATAACCCGATACCCAGGTCCTCTCGACGTGGAAGCTGGTCTGCTGGTCGGTCCAAAGATAGTAGGCGTTCTCATAGACCTGCATTGAGATTTCAGAGTACATTTCGGCCCGAAGAGTCGTATTAAGCTCCTTCGCTGCCGCCCTGGACAGGTTGGTCAGGTCGTCGTTAACGATACCGACCGTTTGGGCATAGGTTCCAGCTTTGTCGATGAACAGGTTGACGTAATCGTCCGGATCTGCATAGTCAGGCAACCAGCCCAGGAAGAACGCCGGCATGTTATTCCCTTGCATCGCGTCCAGGTAGGTTGGCCAGTCCAATGCGATCACGGTGACCCTTATGGTTCCGGCGATAAGGCCCTTGGCCTTCAAGGACTCCAATCCGTTCTTCAACAGGAAGCAAGAGTCCTCCCTTGAGGCATATCCTGCGTTGTAATACAACGTGATCGAGAAACCGGTGTCAGCATAGCTTCCCCCGCCTGCCGGATTGGTGGCGTTCTTCAGATAGTTTGCCGCCGCCTGCAGGTCAAAGTTGTACTTAGGGATCGAAGCGTTGTAGCCGAACATTCCGGCTGGTATGATTCCGTTCGGCTCTACCGCAGAACCGCCGAGGGAAACCTCGAGGTAGTTGCTGTAGTTGAACGCCGAGATGAATGCCAGCCTCACGTTCTTGTCGGCAAAGAAGGTCGATGGTACGCCTGGGTTCAAGGACCCTGAAACATTGATGTTCTGGTTCAGTCCGAGGAAGTCGAGGCCAAAAGTCGGAGAATCCTTGACGATCCTGAGAGTGTTTACTCCAACGACATCGGATGCGTGGTTTCTCGGGATGTACGCTGAATCGGCATCACCATTGAAGAGCAGCATTTCCCTGGTGCCGACATCCAGGACCTTCTTGATGAGAACATACTGAATCGCCGCTGGGGTCCTCCAGTAGTTGTCGAACCTCTGCATGAGGACATACTGGTTCGATTCCCAGTTGACAAGCGAGTAGGGTCCGGTTCCGCATTCATGCCTCTCCATCCAGTCGTTCTTGGTCTCCTTAACGATACCGCCGTGTGCCTCAACATAAGCCTTCGAAACGATCGAGGCCTCTGTGTAGGCGATGCAATATAAGAACGCCGGGTATGGGTCGATCAGATGGAACACGACAGTGTTCGCATCCGGGGTCGAAATTGCCGCGTCGATCTGTGCCTGGCTTGCGGAAGTGAAGTTCTCAGCGGTATAGTTGCTGATCAATAATACTCCCAGAATCCAAGCGGGACTGCCCGGATCGTTGATCATCAGGAGCCTCTGGATAGAGTACTTCACATCAGCTGAGGTCATGATGTTGCCATCGTGGAATTTGACGTTCTGCCTGAGGTTGAACGTATAGTTCAGACCGTCGCTGCTAATTCCACCATTCGCCACAGTCGGGACAATTGTGGCGAGCATCGGTACCAATTCGGATGCGCTAGACCCGTTGTACCAGACAAGGGTCTCATACACGTTATTTAGGATCTCTCCACCTGCGCTCTCATAGTCAATGGCCGGGTCCAGTGTGTATGGTTCATCTATCGTGACCATCACGTAGGTCTTGCCTGATGCCGGTCCTGGAGCTTGTGCCAGGACGACAATGGACACGATGTACGAACCGCTTCCGCCCTTTGTGTCAGTGACGGTCAAAGACACATAGTGGGTGCCGACCGACAGCATCGCTGCGGTGAAGTTCTGGGAGACCGCGGCGGCGACACCATCGATCTTCCAGGTGTGGCTGTTGATAGCTGCCGGGTCGATCACAAAAGCGCTACCGTTCCAGGTGTAGGTGTAGGATGCGGCTCCTTTCAGAGTGACCGCAGTGCCGTTCTCGACGACATTCTGGGTCACTTCAGCAGATGATACTATCACTGCTACAGGGGCCGATGTGTTGGAGGGGACGACCTCTTGTGCAATAACTGAAATCCTCTTCGGGTCGCTTGTGACATTCTTCTTCGCGTCGAAGACCTTCAAAGTCACCAGCATTATACCGGCAGCGGAATACATGTAAGTCAAGATAGGTCCACCATATCGGACCTGCCCGTCTCCCATTGTCCATGTATAATTAGTCAGTTTACCAGCACTAGCGGATGCGTTGAACGTAACGCTATCACCCTGGTTCACTTGAGATGTCACTGTGAACGAGGCCGTCGGTTCAACGTATTTCTCCCCAATCAAGACGAGAGCAGCTAGGACAGCGGCAACAATCAGAATTATGACAACGGCAACTACCGCTATCTTCCTCTTACTGCCACCTTTCGCGGCTTTCTCCTCTGGAAGGGGCTTGTCTCCTGAACCTTCCATATGCTTTCCTCCATTCTCCCCCATAACAAACAATCGAGAGATTGATTTTGATAACAGATAGAGTCTATATATAGCTTGTCAGATTCGGACGTCAATTTTTTTCAATCCAGTATCTCAAATCATAGAAAGGCAATATAATGGCGTATTTGTCTGCCTATGTTCTCATTTTCTATCAAAGTACTTGATCAATACTTCTTAGCAATTCAATATTGAACTTTGTGTCAATCGTAGAGGCAACGATATTTATTTATGTTGTTAACTATTATAAAAATATTATAGATATTCTATTATTAGATCGCTTTTCAGCATGCATTGATCGATCAAATACTCTGCCCACCTCAATTTCTTCGCCTTGGTCTCAAGCGATGACCCGACCTTCGGCCTAGGATGATGAAAATCGAAACCTATCAACTTCATGTCGGTCACCCCGAAATGCGCCGCCAGAGATACGGCCCTGTCCCCATCCGTAAAACCACCAAAATTACGGACCGGACCGAAAGGCGTCGATTGAGTTGACAAGACCATCCGACCATGGATGGATGGGACGAACCGGCGAAGCGCGGGGATGTTGTCCCCGTGGGCGTGCACTACTATGACCGCCCCTTTCCGGTTCGCCTCCAGATCGGTGGCCACGTCCCCGTCCAGATCCGTGACCACAAGGTCTGGGACCATGCCTTCTCCCTGCAGCAGAGAGGTGCCTATGCCCACAGACAATATCGTCCCATTGACCAGGTCGGAGAAATTTTTCCCGGATAGCGGTGGCCCGGCGATGATCGTGGCGCAATTTCCGAACATCCTGGTCAAGCAGACATCATCGCACAGGGCCTTTTCTGAAGCGAGAACTGCCAACTCTTCGGCGGCTTTCTCATCTTCCATTCTGGAATAGCCAAAATCCCGCAGGATCCGTACATATACCGGTTCCCAGTCCCGGAACTCCATCGTACTCGCCTCATGCTTCCGGATACTGTACTTTCTCCGCCTCTTCCTCTTTGTGGATGGCCTGGTTCAGGGTCGACTTCAGGTTGGTGTTGATAAGCCCACTGAAACCCATGAGCAGGAACCCGGACAGGATCTCCAGGAAGATCACGTTCTGGTTGAGGCTGGAATAACCGAGGAAGAACAAGGATGCATCCAATGAGCCCTGCACGATGAAGCTGATAGCGAACACTGTCACCGATATGACCAGATAAGCCCAGTACACCTTGCTGGTGGACAGGTAATGGTTGACGAACCGCCCGGTCTCGAACGAGAATATTGCGAACGCCCACATCCATAGGGTGGCGTTGGCGAACAGGAGGATCTTCTGGACGATGTCCACGTCCGGATTTGCATTGGCCGCCTCGATCCCGAAGAAAACGCCGATGAATACGCAGGCCACCGTCAGGATGGCGAACGGTATCATCTGGCTCCCAGAACGTATGGCATGACCGGTGCTGGTGTACCATGATGCGATCCTGTCCGCCACCTTGTAAGCGTAGACGATCATGTAGACGCCGAGAACGAGCGCGATGGAACCGAAGGCCATGTCGGAGATTAGACTGATCTTCGTCGTGTCCATGTAGAGCTCGACGAGCTTTGGGAGCAATGCGAAGATGCCCAGTACCGTAAGCACCAGTCCGATCGGCGTGAGCACCCGTTTGCGCACCTTATCGTCCTGCATCATCTTGAGCAGGATGTAATATGTACCCTCGACGGTGGGGGCTTGTTTCACCCAGACACGCCGTACCGAGTCGACCTTGACCCGGGAGAACACCATCGGATAGATGAACTCGTCCTCAGCCCCGTCACTGACCAATATGACCCTTTCTGGCTTAATCGTTTCCAGGACGTTCTCGAGCTGCGTGGCCAATGCCAGGTCTGACTCGAACCCTACCTTCGGGTCACCGCATATGGTGGCCACCTCCACGTCCATTCCCTTCTTGGCCATCTCGTCGTATATGCTTAGCGCTGACAGAACCGTATTGACGTCGCAGTCCTCGGGATCCTTTAGGCCTAGCGCGATGGCCGCCTCCAGGTTCTCCTCCCTGCCGATGAACGGGCTGTTCATGCCCGCCTTGACACCGAAATCGTCGTCCCTGTCCACACTGAGGACCAGTATCTTCATCTATCCGCTCCATCCAGGTCTTCGCTATATGAAAGTTTTGCTTACTGCATATCCCCGGTAGAAGCGAAAAATGACGGCTCGTTCCCGTTGCCAGACCATCAAGTTTTCTGGATTATCAAGTATCGGATGCAATGCAAAACAAATATAACCGGGAAATGATTGTAACGAACAGATGGATAGAAAGGCCGGATATAAGGAATGCCCACGCTGCGGACTGCGAAACAAGCCGTCAGCGCTCCAATGCGATTTCTGTGGACTCAGGTTTATCGCAGGAGAAGACTGGGATGACAACATCCAGGCCCTGGAAAAGATGGGTGGCAACGAGGAGAAGGTCCTGGTCGACGAGGACATCTCCAAGCGCATCGAGGCCACTATCGTCAAGCGCGATAAGATCAACGCCCCGGCCAAGGCCAAAGAACCGGAGAAGGACGATTTCGACTACTTCAAGAAGGACCCGGAACCGATCAGGGAAGTACCAGCCCCGGTCGTCGCTCCCTCCATAGCGATGGCCAAGGGAACTGTCATCGAGGCTGCTCCAGAGCCGCGCCTGGCAGTGACGGCACCGGAGCCGGTCCAAGCCTCCCCAGCGCCGGAAAGGATCATAATCCAAGAGCGCCCTCCAGTTGTGGCGGCCCCGGAGCCTGTGAAGGAGAAGAAGGTCGTCAGACGTGTGGTCAGGTCGACCCCACGGAAGGCGTTCAAGCCGCAAAACGGTTCCATGAGGAGGACAGCATTCACTGCTGTTCTGGTTCTAGGCTTGATCTGGTACCTGGTGGCCATCATGTTCGGGGATGACGTGCTAGGCAGGGCCGGAAATTGGGCCCTGGTCACCATCTCGACGGTGATGTTGGTGGCAGGTGCGGTGGAGCTTTTCATACCCAGGACCGAGACCCATGTGGCCTTCACCGAGAAAGCCCCTGAAGATAAACCTCACCAAGAGGTCCTGATCTGCCCGAAATGCCATGAATTGGTCAAGGTGACGGACAAGGCCTGCCCCGATTGCGGTGTAGAATTCCGAGGCGAGTGACGGTGTGTGAATGAGGATCACCTGGCATGGCCATTCTTGTTTTGAGGTGAAGGATGGGGTCACGGTGGTCACCGACCCGCACGACGGGAAATCGATCGGGGTCAAGCCGCCGGTGGTCAAGGCGGACATCGTGCTTATCAGTCACGAGCACTTCGATCACAATTGCGCCCGCATCGTAAGAGGCGATTTCAAGTGCGTCAGGGAATCTGGCCGTAGGATTGAGAAAGGTGTGGACATCCATGGGGTGCCGGCCTTCCACGACGACAGCAATGGGGCGAAGCGGGGGAAGATCAACATCTTCCGGTTCGAGCTCGACGGCGTCGTTTTCTGCCATGCGGGAGATCTGGGCCACATGCTCAACGACGAGACGATCGCCGAGCTGCAGCCGATCGATGTGCTGTTCCTTCCGGTCGGCGGAGTGTTCACCATCGATGGGAGACAGGCACGTGAGCTAATCGATATCCTGAAGCCCAAGGTCGCGGTGCCGATGCATTTCCGTATCGGCGGGCTGTCCATGTCGATACACACCATCAACGACTTCCTTGAGGGATTGCCGGAGGACAAGGTGGTCCGTGTCGGGAACGAGATCGAGTTCATGCCAGACGAGCTTCCGGAAGAGACCGAGTATTGGATATTCTCTCCATAGAGAGAACATATCAATATAGAAAATTGTGAAAAAAAGGATGCGTGGACGATCTTAGTAGATGCCCAGCGCGTCTTCGACCCGACCTAGTTCGATCGGCGTGCTCCTGAAGCCGACGGCGCCCCCTTTCGAGTTCGCCACGATGCAAGCGCCAACCATTCCCGAACCATAGTTCAGGGTACCGATCGCCGGCTTGACCTTCAGGACCGAGTGCAGTACTTCGAACTCCGCTTTCGTGGATTCGGGATGGCACAGCATGCCCTTGTTCGTCGCCGCGCACATCGAGCCGACGATGTTCTGCCCTGCGACCGTGCCCGGTACGACCTCCACTTGGAGCGTCTCTGCGATATCGCGATAGAGCTTCGGGTCGATGTCCGGGTTGATCAGTGCGCCCTTGTCGTTGACCAGGATGTTATTCCCGGCGGCGTTGTAACGGTCATCTAGCTTGTATACCGCCAGATGCCGGGACAGGCTCTCCACTTCCACATCGGAGGCCATGGACGCCACGATCGCACCGTAGGAGTTCATTGCCACGAGGGCTCCGATCAGGTTGGTGCTGGCTATGGTCGTCTTGATGCACTTTACCTGCAGGGCAGACTCCATGTCGTCGACCAGGGTATCGGACGAGTCGTTCGGTATCAAAGAAATATTCTCGTTGGCGCAGGAAAATACGCCAACGTATTGGTTTCCGTTGTAGCTCGACAGATTTAACATGAATTTCCGAGCTTCACTGTTCCGGGAGAGAGACCTCTACCAGTCCATCCTCGAACTTGACCGCCTTGACGATTATCTTCGACGGTGGCTTTTGGATGCTCCGGCTCCAGATCGCTTCGTTGACCTTTGTGTCGATCCAGACGTTCTTCTCTTCGGTCTTCATGTGCCTCATGATGTATTCCCTGATCTCGATGATGGCACGGTTGGCCCTCTGCGTGTAGGGAACGATCTTCATCTTCCTCAATGGGATGGTGAAAACAACCTCTTTCTCGCTTTCTTCTGCCATGTTGTCCCTACTCCTTTATCTTGCTGTATCTCCAGGACCTGCGCTTCGGGTGCCGGAGGAAAGTCCTGTTCGTTCGAAGCATGACCCAGGCGGGAACCCTCCTGTTCTGGTTCAGCTTCTTCATGAGCCTAATTTTCATTGCGCATGGTTTACTGTGTGACATTTCAAACCCTCTCAATAGTGATATCCCTTTTTTGGGGGGCTACCTTTCTCAGTATCTGCTTCAGAGTCGGTTCATCGATCTGGCGGCTTATCTGTCCCGCCTGGACCAGGCGTATCAGCTGGTCCTCGACCGCGCGGGCGACGTCGGGATAGGCAATTTTTACGGTTGCGAGCCTGTCCCGGGCCTCTGGTGTAAGGATCTGCCGCATGATCGCCGCTTTTTGCTCGTCGACCTGCTTCTGCTGATCCTGGGCTACCGCCTGCTGGTCGCGCTGTCTCTGCAACTCTGCCATCTTCCGCCGGCGTAGCTCCTCGAGTTCAGCGTCTTCCATCGATATCACCCCTCACTGCTTGATACTGTCAGCCACTTCCTTGGCCACGCTGTCCAGCAGCGCTTGCCCCTTTGCAGACACGATCCTTCCGTTGTTCTTGTCCTTCTGGATAAGACCGGAGGTTTCCAGCTGCATCAGGCATTTTCGTGCAATAGACCTGCTTCCCTTCACTGCATGGTTTGGTCGGGAGCCACGGTCAGCAAACCCGCCATACTCGGCGGATAATCTTGAAGTCCCGATCGGTCCCTTTATGTAGACCTTTCTTAGGACGGATGCTGCTCTAGTGTACCACCAATCAACTTGCAAGGGCGCCTTTTCAGTATGCCTTCCGGTCTTAACGAAGTCAGCCCACTCAGGAGGCGCGATCGTGTTGATCTCCTTGAGCTTTGTCGCTGTCTTCTCGATCAGCTTGTCGGAAGGTACGTCATATACCGTTACCATTTTTTCTACCTTCTTTGGCGAGCATTGGCTCGATGGCCCAGACTGCGCCGTCCGCCTCTAATATGGTGGACATATAAATAGTCTTTCCCGCCCGCTGGACGTATGGCCAACGTTCGGTTCCCGCATAGGATAAAATACGGTTTCCTCCTTTTGGAGAAACGTGAGATACGTCATCGCCATGACTGGGGCGTCGGGCATTGTCTATGGGCTCAGGCTACTTGAATGCATCGAAGGCGAGAAGGTCCTGGTGCTGTCGGAGATGGGCAAGCGGGTGCTGGTCGAGGAGACTGCACAGAAGATATATGACGTGGAGCGCAAGGCAGGGGTGGTCTATAGCGATGACGACCTGTTCGCGCCGATCGCATCGGGCAGCTACAAGCATGACGGGATGATCATCTGTCCCTGCTCCGAGTCGACCATGGGGAAGATCGCCTCCGGCATCGCCGATACGCTTATCACCCGGGCCGCCGCGGTCACCATGAAGGAAGGAAGGAAGCTCATCATCGTGCCGCGGGAAACACCGCTTAGTGCCATCATGATCGAGAACGAGCTAAAACTGGCCAGAGCGGGAGCGATCATACTGCCGGCATCTCCCGGTTTCTACAGCAAGCCGACATCTGTGGCGGAGATGGTCGATTTCGTCGTGGGGAAGATACTCGATCAGCTTGGTCAGAACAACCAGCTATACCACCGATGGGATGGTAATTGAACCATCTACTGATTCTAATAGAATCTTATGCTAAACTACAAACTATAAAAACGGAAAATGTTTAACCGGTCAAGGTCAGTTCTTCCCCTCATTGTTCACATTGACCGGTTCTTCGGCGGTGATCTCGAGTGGCTTCGGTTCTGCCGTCATCTTATCGTGCATCCGCTTCAATCCCTTGGGCGCATACCAATTCCATTTCCCCATCAACGACATCATCGCCGGGAACAGGTAGATCCGGACGAAGAAGGCGTCCATCATTATCGCTAGCGAGAGTGCGAAACCGAACTCCCTCAGCATCATGCTTTGCGAGATCATCATCGTTCCGAAGGCTGAGGCCATGATGATCCCGCAGGCGGTTATTATGCCCCCGGTCTGATCCACGGCATGCACTATCGCCTCCTCGTCGCTTCGCCCGTTGACAATCTCCTCGCGGACCCGGGTGACCAAGAGAATATCGTAGTCCAGACCAAGCCCCAGGCACACCACCAGGAGCACCATCGGCACAATCCATACCACCGACGTGCCGATAACGTACTGGAAAAGAAGAAGTGTGAGGGCAAGCGTCCACGAGATGCTGATCATGATCGTGACGATCGAACGGGCGGGGACCAATATCGAACCGAGCACGAACATCAGCACCAGGTATATCCCGGCAATGACCAGCAGCGAAATGCCCATAAAGTCCTGCTGGGTCATGACCGAGGCGTCGTACATCGAGGCCGTCCCACCTCCAACCACGACCGTGGTGATCTCGTCGCACTGACCAACCGCGACGTCACCGACATTCCTTATGGAGTCTATACTGGCCACCGATGAGCGGGCGAACGGCTCGTCCACGAACGTCACGGTCAATAGTACGCTTCGGTTGTCCGTCCCGACCATCGTCCTCATGAACTGGTCGTAAAGGGCGGCCTGGACCGAACCGTTGCCGGAAACGTGCCGATAATCGATCGTCTCCCCGTAGGGTCGGGTCGGGCCGACCACTGATGCCACGTGCGGCATTGCCGCCAGCGCCCGGGAGATGTTCTCCACCGCGTTCATTTTGGCGGCGTCGTATCCGCCGGTCGAATTGAAGATCGAGCCGGTCAACCCCACGCCCACATAGGTGGGGATGACCTTGCCGCCACCGAATCCGTCGGCGAGAACGTTCAGGCCCTGCTTTGACTGCGAATCTGGCATCGATCCGATGTAGTCATAACTGGTGTTCAGGGTCAGGACAACATAGGTGGCGGGAACCGAAATCAGGAGGGCAGTGACGACGATCGCCTTGGCGTGACGGATGGAGAAACGGGCGCTGCGGGTGAAATAGCCATTGGCCCTTTTGTGTTTCGCCCTCCTTACCTTCGAAGGCCAGAAGATCGCATCGCCCAGGAGCATCATTATTGCGGGCAGAAGCGTGAGCGCCATCAGCAACGCCAAGGATATCCCGATCGCCAGCGTGCCCATTGACCGAAGGACGTCGAGCCGTCCGAACGAGAGCATGCCGAAACCGATGATCACGGTCGCCCCGCTCGTGGCGATCGCCTCTCCGGCCCAGGTGACCGAGGTCTCGATCGATCTGACCTTGCCGTTGCCTTTCCCCCTCTCCTCACGATAACGGGAAAGTATGAAAATGCAGTAGTCACACCCAGCACCGAGCATCGACGTTATCAGAAGGGTGAGGACGGTGTAATTCACCGACAGAACATACGTACCGATGAAATAGATCGCCGAGAACGAAATTCCGAGCGCCATCCCGATGACCATTGGCGGTATCGAGGACGAGACCAACGAACGGAAGAAGAGACCGATGAGGATGATCACCAGCAGGATGGTGACCGGATCGATGCGGGCCAGGTCCTGGTCCATCGATGTCCGGATGTCGGAGCTTATGGCGTCCGGCCCGGTGACATAAGCGGTGATCTCGGTTCCTGTCGTCCTGTCAGAAACGATCTGCCTTATGGCTGGGACGAACGGTTTGCCGCTGACCGACGTTCCCGTTTCCGAAGTGAAAGACAGTGAGAGCAGCATGGTATCGTTCGTTGGAACGTTGACGAACTCGCTGACCAAGGCCGGAACGAGCAATATCGGGAAATGATCCAGCGTGCTGTTCGTGACGATCGAGTGCGCCAGCGACGTGATCTGCCCGCTGGCGTTCGGACCGAAGGAAACTGCGTCCTGCACCACCCAGGGTTGGGAGCCGGTTCGTGCCGCTATAGTATTCGTGGTGAACGACGTCAGCAACGAATCGTTCCGCCATCCCTCCCATCCCAGCGTTTGGTAGAGCGAGACCATCATCTGGCCCAGCTCGGCCGGGAGCTGCTTGGCGGTGACGTTGACGGCGCTGGTCACCAGGGAGCGGAACTGCTGCAGGTCTGGAGCTGAATCGAAGGAAGACCACCCCGTGTAGAACAGGGCAAAATAACTGCGGGCCACATCTTTCTGGCTCTGCGACAGGGACGACGTTCTCTGCTCCAGCTCGGTCTCGAAAAGGCCTTCTACGAAATTATCCGTGCGGGGCATTTCACCGAAGTTGTCCAGGGTGAAATTGCCTTTTACGGCGAACGAGAGTGACCGCTCCTGAGGCGGAAGTGACAGGAACGCCTCCGTCTGTACGAGACCGGCGAAACCGTTGTCCAGAGAGACCTGTGCCCTGAGAAGCGGAACAGAGGTCAGGTTCGGATCGGAAGCGGTTCCGTTCCAGGCGGAAGCGAATGAACCGAGATAGGAGAGCGCCACCGATCTTTCCGTCAGGTCCATAGTAGTGGAGTTGACCAGCCAATCCATGACCGACGCCCTGCTCGCATTGTAGGCAGTACCATCTTTCCAGGCCATAGAAGCGGTCGGATGGGAAGTGTTCGCAGCATTCCAGTTTGCGAGATACATCGAAGGGATGCCGAACTCCATCTTTTGCATGTCCGCAGTATCATTGTACATCGTCCAGAACGACAGCGGGATGTCGAACACCGCATACCTTGATACATTGGCCAGACCGTATGCCAGCTGGTAGCTGTCTCCTATTTGCGACATGAACGTCACGGAGTAGGTCTCGGCCAGGGAATAGATCGATACAACGTGGACGGTGATGTTCGATCCATCCGATCCCGCGAAACGGTTGCCGGCGATGACCCGCTCCAGGGCCAATACGGCATCGCGCGAGCTTCCGTCGGTGACGGTGGGAGCAGAGAGAACGATCATCACCGAACCCTGGTCCGTCACCAGCCCGAAGCGATCCTCTATCCACTGTTTTGCTGTGGTCGATTCGAGGGACTCCCTGCCGCTGCTGGAGTTGTCATCGTAGACCACCGCCTGGTTGGCCAGGGGCGCGAACCAGATCAGAGCCAGGAAGATGATCACCCAGATGACGATGACCGTCCTATGATGCCGGGTGACCGACCTGCCCAATTTTGTGAAAATGCTGGCCAATCACCGCCTCCTGTGCCCTGAACGCATTGGACAACACATTGAGGCCAGTTGAAGGTTTCGTATTGGAAAAGAGGAAAAGAGTGGGGCCCGTTCACTCGATGTAGATCGCCGGGCGTCTGGGCTGGGCGTGCCTGGCCTTGTTCAGCGGATCCTCTTTCGCAGGATCGTCCGCCGAGAACACCGACACCTGGCAGCCGAGTTCTGCTCCCAGGAACCCGACCACGCTGGAAAGGTAGGCGTACTCATCTATGGCCGTCTCCAGCCTCTCGACCTCACCGCTCGACCGTTTCATCAGTTCTTCGGCCAGCTTGCGGGCGTAATCCGGCGCTTCTTTACCATGCTTGCGGATCTCCTCGTCCGCCATCGCCGCCTTGGTCAGCGTCGGGATCTTCAGCTCTCCCTTCTTTTGCAGGTCGATCGCCATCCGGTAAACGGAAAACTTCCAGGCCGCGGAGGTATACAGGATGATGCGTTTCGGGCTGATCTTCGTTACCCTGAGGATGTTGTTGGTATCGTCCATGACCTCGCGCAGGTAGTCCTCGGCCAGCTCGGCCGACAGGGCGGAATGCGCCGCCTCCGGCTTCGGATATGGCTCGCTGGATACCAGTGTCTTGTTGCCCAGTTCGGACCATAGTTCCTCGGCCACGTGCGGTGTGATCGGGGTCATCATCCTTATCCAGGTGTCTAACGCCTGCCGCACCGCCTTTCCGTTGTTCCCGCCCCTGCGGGAGTACCAGCGGATGTCGTTCGGGGTCTCGAAGTAGACCTCGTTGGACATGACCCTGAGGTCGTACTCCTCCATCGCCTCGGTGACCTTGCGCACCCTGGAGGCCATCCTGGACAGCAGCCACTGGTCGATGCCGGACGCCTCCGCCCCCTCGGCCATCGCCGCGTTGTCCACGACCGTCCTCATGATCCGGTCGAGCCTGGAAACGTAGTTCTCCAGGATCTCCTCGTCCCATTCGACGTCGGCGAACGGGGAGGCGATGTGCGCATAGTACAGGCGCAGCGAATCGACGCCGTACTTCTCCGCCGCCCCGGGTATCGGCTGCGCGCCGCCCTTGGACTTGGATATCTTGCCCGCCTTGCCGATGACGTACCAGTTGACGAAAATCCCCCTCGGCCATTTCGACTGCGGCAGGATCGCCACGTGGTTCATCAGGAACGCAGGGAAGTGCACGGTCATGTGCTCCTTGCCGCCCAGGTTCATGTCCAGCGGATACCAGTAATCGACATCGGCGCGTACGTGGTCCAGCAGCTGGGACGGGACACCCGTTTCTTTGGAAACGGAGGCTGCCTCGCCCTTCCCCAGGATCACGTAGTCGAAGAACGCCTCGGTCATCTGCTCCGCCTTGAGCTCGCCCGAGTTCACGTACTTTGATATGAGGTAGTAGACCGGGTAGAGCGTCGAATCGGATATCGCCTCGATGATCCACTTCTCGTCGAATGGGAACTTGGTGCCGAGCCAGTTGCCCTGACGGACGCAGGCACGCTCGCGGAACCAGTCCAGGACCGGCTGGACGTTGGTGTAGTAGTCGTTAGGAAGGATGTGCATCGACTTGCAATGCTCCTTGGTCATGTCGGTGAACTTCTGGTTGGCGTAGTCGATGAACCACTGGTCGGTCACTTTCTTGATCAAGACCGGCTGGCCGCAACGGCAGACAACGTCCTCCGACAGGTCATAGAACAGTGCCCCCTCGTTCGTGGACAGCATCTCCTGTTTCATCAGGTCCTTGGCCTGAACGACGGACATGCTGGCGTACTTGCCGCAGTTCTGGTTCATCCGGCCCTGGTGGAAGCCCTCCTTGTACACGGTCTTCTTCGCCTCTTCCAGACGAGGATCGCCCGCCTTGGTGATCCCAAGCTTCTCGATGATCTCGATGGCGGGCATGGGCCCCCAGCCCTTGGTGTCGATGATGGCGATGGGCTTGATGGCCTTGACCATGGAAGGCTCGAGCGCATACTTGGCGATCATGGCATCGTCCTCCTGGATGGTCTTGAGCGCCATCCAGTCGTCCGGGGCGTCCGACGGCACGGAGACGACCAGACCGGTACCGACGTTCGGGTCGCAGAAGGTCGCTGGCAGCGCCGGTATCTCGCGGTGCGTCATCGGTGTGGTGCAGTTCAGTCCGACCAGATCGGTGCCGGCGATCCTGCCGATGACTTCTACGTCGTCCATCTGGTACTTCATCTTCTCGGCGGCCGGGGCGCTGACCACCCATATCTCACCGGCGTGCTTCACTTTGACGTACTCGACGTTCGGGTTCACCCAGAAGTTGGTCTGGCCGAAAACGGTCTCCGGGCGTAACGTTGCAGCGACCAGGAACATGTCCCCGACGCGGAACTTCATCAGGGTGTACTCGGTCGTCTCGGCGCTGCCGCCGCACATGATGTCGGTCTCAGAGGCGTCGATCGCCACCGGCCCGCAGTTGACGCACGCCGGCGCAAAATACGGTTTCTGGATCAGCAGTCCCTGCTCCTTGAGCTTGCGGAACTGCCACTGGATGAATTTACCATAGTCGGGAAAGATCGTGCAAGTGAACCGTCTCCAATCGGATAGGAACCCGAACCTCTTCCAATACTGGTTCACATAGACATCGTTGAAGAACTCCACCACCTTACGCGGTTCGGTGAGCTGCTCCAGCATCTCCTCCGGGCAGCCATTGCGAAGCATATACTCGACCATGTTCTGGTCCTTTTTCCTTATGCGAGTGGCAAGGCCGACAGCACCATTCCCGGTGGCGTGCGTCCCGACCGGGAAGAGCACGTTGTAGCCCTGCATCCGCTTGTACCGGGAAAATGCGTCAACGTAAGAGAAACCCCTCATATGCCCGACATGTAGGTAGCCAGTTACACCTGGATATGCGAAAATGATCATGAACTTGGGGCGGGAATCCCTCTCCGACTCATTTATGCGCTCGGAGTACCATCTCTCCTGCCACTTTGCCTCGATCTCCGACGTCCGGTTGGCCATTACTACACCCACATTGTCATTGCGAGTGCGGGTTATCGGGGTTTTGTCTAAATAGGATTTTGGTCATATGAGAGTCGGCGACGCGATCTGTTGCTCATATGCTAGCCGGAGTCAGGGTCGGTATGACATTGTCATCAAGATGTCTGGCTCGGACGTTCTGCCGCCATAATGTGACAAAATGAGACTAAGCTCACTAATTTTATATATCTAGTAGGACAATGTCATCTTAACCCGTGGCGAAAATGAAGGCCAACAACTCTGATGGGGAAAGAATCACACTGAGGCTTGAGCAAGAGGACCTAGTGCTCATCGATGAATACATCGAGGAGCACCCCGAGTTCTCGAGCAGGTCTCACTTGGCAAGAATCGCCATCCGCTCACTGATCGAGTCGCAAGCTGGAGAGGATGAAGCGGTCGAATCGTCACAAAAACGGAACAGGATCATGGTCGAAATTCCAATGATCGCCTTCAATATCATTGAGGAGAACATAAAGCGGGGCGAATTCACCTCCTTTCAATCGGCAATCGAAGGTCTGGTCAGCCAGGAGTTCCTATCGCCAGAAAAGCGCAGAGCGCATAACGTAGGTCTGCATGAAAATGCCATCAAGACCTTCGAAGTATTAAGACAGTAAAAAAGGGTAGCCACAAGGGGAGCTTGTGGAAGGGATGGGATGCACTACCTTGCTTAGCGAAAGCGCTGCAGGGACAACCTGGATGTAACTTCCAGGATCGGGATGGGGTATAATGGAAACCGGGGCAATACAGCAAACAGTCAGGACCGAGCAGCTCATGGAGGTGCTCGAGAGGGGCATGATGAACCCCAAGATCGGGGTCGTCGGTCTTGGGGGGGCGGGAAACAACATCGTAAATAACATTTACGATAGCTGCAAGGGCAATGTCCAGATAATCGCCATAAACACGGACGAGAAGGCCCTTCAGGGCATCAAGGCGCACAAGAAGCTGCTCATCGGCAAGGACGTCACTCAGGGGAAGGGGACCAACGGGTTCCCGGAGGTGGGAGAGTACTGTGCCGAATGTGCCAAGGACGCGATCAAGGACTCGATGAAGGACAGGGACGTTGTGTTCATCATCGCCGGAATGGGGGGCGGTACCGGCACTGGCACCGCACCGGTAGTGGCCCGGATCGCAAAGGAACTGCGCACCATAACGTTCGTTATAGCGATCAACCCGTTCTCGTTCGAGAGCGGGAGAAGGGACAAGGCCAAGGAAGGCCTGATCAAGCTGAAAGGGGTCGCCGAGACCACGGTCGTCGTGGACAACGACAAGCTGCTGGCGATGGCGGACAACATGCCGATCGGAAAGGCTTTCGCCATCATCGACAGGAATGTGGTGAAGATCATCGACTCCTTTTGCAGCCAAGTGAACACCCAGT
>JBEKDM010000038.1:0-18385 GCA_050014375.1 Methanomassiliicoccales archaeon
GCGACGAAGTGGCGATCATCAAAGTGGTCAAGGCGGTCGGCAAGGACCTTTTCCGGCCGATATCCCGGTACGAAATCGTTTCGCTTCCTGACGATACCGTGTTCATCAGGGACGAGGAGATCGACGTTCTGAACATGTCACAGATGGCGCGCATGGCGAGGGAGCGACCGGGCAAGACCGTGGTCGTTTCCGGGATGTTCAACCACGTATCGTTCCTCCAGGAGGGGAACATCCTCGACCTGTACGTGGTTGACGTTGTACCGCCATCCCCTTCTAAGCTATCAGTGTTGGTGGAAAGAGCGTTCTCGACCGGATTGGTGGACCTGCCCATCGTCCCGCATTACCAGGACATCGATCTCAACATGCTGGAGAAGAAGGTAGAAACGAAAGGGGTCATGTTCCCATGCCGAGCGTCCGGTCTGGAGTCCGGACTAGATGTCTACTTCCTGGACGAGACGCCGGTGCTCGAGGGTGAGATCACTCTCATCGGATGCGACCTGTCACGACGCATATTCAGCTCGCTATACCACAGGGAGGTGGGCACATTGGACATGTGCCCGAGAAATCTGGCCAGGACCAAGGGCAAGACGTTGGTGAAGTGCTGCAGCGTCAAGGAAGGTTTCGTCATCGACGGGGATGTCGCGTCAGTTCCGTGGGGGGCGACGGTGCTTGACGTTGTCGGCGCCATCAATTCTCTTTTCGGACACAGACCGTACGGCCCGCTTGTGCTCGGTCGGACGGACCCCTGAGAGCTGCCTGCCCTTCTTCAGGGCAGCGAAACCTTCCTCTTTCTTGCCGATCTTCATCAGCGCCTCACCGTAAACGTACCAGGCGTCCACGTCGTCTGGTTCCAGTTCGAAGTGCCCTTCCAGCCAGGAGATTGCCCCTTGCAGGTTGTCCCGGGCGATCATATCCCTAGCCCTCTGCGCCGCGGTCTTCTCAGACAGGATCTTGGCCTTCATGGCGTCCATTATTTCCTTCTTGATGACTTCCAGTGCGTGGATGGAAAGCCAGGGATACTTGACCGAGAGGTTCTGACGGAGCTCTTCCCACTTCTCCGGGATCAGGTTGAAGGTCCGGTCGCGGAAGACCGAATACGGAACGTTGATGACCATCTTGCCATGGCTGACCGGCAGGAAACTAGGGTTATCCAAAGGCCGATCCTCTCCCCCGTTTGAGATGGCCATGTTCCCGTAAAATGACCATGCGCTTATTAGGGTTTTCCGAGAATGCTATAGGAATCGGAGATTGTTTGCCAACCAAACCATATGAGGCCACAATACGTTTCGAGCAGGGGAATAAAGTTGGCTCAATTCCCGGGTTGACGGCTTCTCATAGCAAGTCGGGCGTTTTAGGAAGGCTGTTCAAACCGGTATTTTGTGCCGTCTTCGTTCCGATCATGCTTTTTCTGGATTACCTCGTGGCTTCCTCTCTAGACTCGATAGCCGATCCTGGGCCGTTCTTGACCTTCGCGGTCCTATTTCTGGCTGGGAACATTTTGATGGTCATTGCCGGTCTTTAGGGAGTCCTGAACGATTTTTCACGGCCGACAAGATCGAATCGATCTACCTCGCCGGGTTCGGATTCTATCCCCAAGAATACTGGGACTTTCGTGGAAATGTGATGGCCAGCAATTATTCTCAATTGCAATGACCTAGCACAGTGTGGCGCGGAAAATCTCGGTGACCAGCAATAATCCCATGTCAGTCTGTCAGAAAGAATAATTAACACAGTTGAATTAGGGATTCTCATGGACATGATCGCCCTCGGACCGCATAACCCCAGACTGGACGTCAAGGATGTGGTCATCTACGACTCGACCCTGAGGGACGGGGAGCAGACGCCGGGCATCGTCTTCAGCGAGGAACAGAAGCTCATCATCGCGCGCAAACTGGATGAGATGCATGTCCCAGAGATCGAAGCTGGATTCCCTGCCGTCTCGGAGAACGAGCAGAAGACAGTCAAGGCGATCAGCTCCCTCGGGCTGAACGCCCGGATACTCACTCTTTCCCGCATCACCAGATCGGACATCGATGCCTGCGTCGATTCCGGTTCGGACCTGGCCTTACTGTTCATCGGGACTTCCGATATTCACCTGAAGTACAAGTTCAACAAGCCCAAGGAGTTCGTCCTGGAGAAGGTAGCGGAAGGACTGGACTACTGTCATGAGAGGGGTATCGCGGCGACACTGTCTGCAGAGGACTCGACCCGCACGGAAATGGATTTCCTGCTTGAGGTTTACAAGAAGGCCGAAGAGTGCCACGCTTCCCGCATCGGCGTCACGGACACGCTTGGATGCGCTTCGCCCGAAGCAATATTCAACATCGTCACGACCGTCAAGAGCCGGCTGAGAACCCCGATCTCGGTACATCTGCATAACGACTTCGGACTGGCGCTGGCCAACGCTATCGCCGGTGTCAAGGCAGGGGCGAAGGCGGTCACCACGACCGTCAATGGAATCGGCGAGCGCGCCGGGAACGTCCCGCTGGAGCAGTTCGTGGCGACGTTGAAGTATGTCTACCGTTGCGACCTGGGCATCGACACGACCAAGCTGAAGGAGCTCTCCGACATCGTCGCCGATTATTCCGGGCTGGGTTTGCCGAAGAACCAGCCTCTCGTGGGCCAGAACGTGTTCTCTCACGAGTCAGGGATACATGTCGCGGCGGTCCTGAACTGCCCCATGACCTACGAACCGATCCCGCCCGAGGAGATCGGGAACAAGCGGCACCTGATCATGGGCAAGAAGACCGGGCTGAACTATGTGCGGAAGCGTGTCGAGGACCTCAAACTGACCGCCTCCGAGGAACAGCTGGCCAAGGTTCTGTGTGAAGTAAAAAAGCTCGGTGAGAAGAAAGGACGGGTCTCCGATGACGAGTTCAAGCAGATCGTGTCGACGATCTTGCATGGCTAAACTCTTAGTTCACAGTTTTATCAGCTGACCCGCCTCGTTCCGGCGGAACTTGCCGAACTCGGTCATTCTGCGCGCTTGCTCGCCGGTGAATACCGGTCCGTCCACGCACACCCTTTTATCGTCCAAAGCGCAGGAACCGCACAGACCGGCGCCGCACTTCATGTAACGCTCAAGCGACAGCTCGCATTTGACGTTGTGCTTCTCAAGAAGCACAAGCAGATAGAACAGCATCTTCTCAGGTCCGCATGCCAGAACGAAATCGTAACGCTCCTTCGAAAGCATATCGCTAACCAGGTCGACGGCCGTTCCCTTTAGGCCGTTCGTCCCATCGTCCGTCGACGTGCGCACGTTGTTCGACGCGGCCCTGGCCCTTTCGATGAACAGCAGCTCCGATACGTTCCTGGCCCCGATGGCCACATCGACCCTGGACGGGTCTCCGATCGCCTCCACCGCTGGCAGCAGCGACGCCATACCGGTCCCGCCACCGACGACCAGCGCCCTGCCGTCGTGCAGTGTGTATCCGTGGCCGTAAGGACCGCGTACACCGATCTTGTCACCGGACCTGAGATTGCAGAGCGCCTTGGTGGCCGGACCGATCTCCTTGACGGTGATGCCCTTTCGTCCGCCGCAATATGAGGCGGACATCGGGACCTCGTCCACGCCCGGCAACCAGACCATGAAGAACTGACCGGGTTCGACCTTGTGATGGTATTCGAAACGGAGCGTCCTGACGCCTTTGCCTGCCTCTTCCGATTGGATAATATCTACGATCTCAGGCATGTTCGTGAGCCACCCCCACAAGTCCCTGGATGCCGCCGCATTGTTCTTGGTCCACATAACTCTGAAGACCTGACGTTATCTCTGAGAACACCTCGATCCCATGTCGGCCGATCGCACTGCCCACCTGGACCGCACTGGCACCCGCCATGATATATTCTAGCGCATCCCTCCAGGTCTCGATGCCTCCGACCCCGATGACCGGGATCTCCAGTGCAGCATATAGATCGAACACACAACGCAACCCGACCGGCTTGACCGCCGGGCCGGAAAGACCGCCGAAACGGTTGCTCAGTATAGGTCGCCTGAACTCCACCGAGATGGCCATGGCCTTCAGCGTGTTGATGGCGACGACAGCGTCCCCACCGGCCTTCTCCACCGCCCTACCGACCTCGACCAGCCGGTGCGTGTTCGGGGTCAGCTTCGCGAATACTGGTATGGAGACGGCGTCCTTGCACTCCTTGACGATGGCGGCCACAACCTCCGGGTCGATGCCCATTTCCATGCCATAGCCATGGGCATGCGGGCAGGACAGGTTCAGTTCGACCGCCGCCGCACCATATTCCTCCATTCTTGCGGAAAGCGATGCGAAGTCCTTGGCGCTTGAGGCGAATATCGAGCCGATGATCGGGACTTTACCTTTTTTCGCCACTTCCATCTCGATCCGGAAATCCTCTATCCCCGGACCGGGCAGACCCATGGCATTAACGTAACCATCCTCGAGCTCCACCAGCGTCGGGTTGCCGTACCCGCTCCGTGGCTCCAGGCCGATGGACTTGGTGACAAGGGCTCCGGCGCCGGCGGAGGCGACGCTGAGGAGCGACCCTCCGGTCTCGCCCACCATACCGGACGCGAGCATGGTCGGGTTCTTCATCTGGACCCCGGCCACATTGACCTGCAACGAGGACATGATGATGCGCATGCCCTCTGGACTAATAACCTCTTCGCAACTCGATGGTGTACCAGTCACCACAGATCTCAACTTCGCATACGAACGAATGTCATGGTCGAACGATTTCTAGAAAGATCGACCTAACATTCGTCCATTCCTAAGGATGACAACATGTTATCCAACTGAGGATTGTCCTATTTCGGATCGATCGCGTGGTCCTCGGCCCGGACCCCGATCTTCTGGCATAGTTCCAGGAAGACCTCATGGCGCTCCTGTGTGTCCTCGGTGTTGAAGCGCAGAAGGTATGGCCGCTGCGACCAGTCGAAAGGCTCATCGGCCTTGCCATGAACGAAAAGGAGCATCCCCGCTAATAGAACAGCTACCTCGCCCTCCCGCTCCCGCGCCCCGCGGAGGAGCTCCTCGACCACTTCCGGCGGATGGAACTCCTCGACTAGGTCGATGGTATGGGACAAACCGCCGTAGAGGTTCCCGACGCGCAGAGAATGGACGATGGCATCGACCTTCTCGTTGTAAGGTATGATATCCGGAGCATAGCTGATCACTGCCATTCGTACCTCTAGGTCTCCGTTGGCAAATGCTTCCCGGAGAGCTTTCCTAGAGCGCGGAGTATCCATTTCGGCGAGCACCTCGATGTCTCGCCAGTCGCGGCCTTTACTTGAGATCAGGAGCTTCTCGATGGCTAGACGCTCGTTCGGAGATGCCTGACCGAGCGCCTCCAGGTCATATCCGATCCCGTCATGCCATTTCTCGTAATCGATGATCATGCTCCGTACGAAACGATTCAGAGGAGTATCAGGAGCGGGAGCGACATTTTCCTGTCCTTTAGTGGATTCCACTTTCCGGTCAGCACCGTGAGCCTCCCGGATGGTGTCCATGTCCGGCTCCGTTGGTGGCGGGTGGGGCGGTTCCAGTATGAAGAAGAACCGTTTGGCGTCGTTGAACTCGCCAGAATGGTACAGGGTATCCCGATCATAGAACTCAATTCCTCCGCCTGATTCATGAGGCCGTGTGGTCACCGGTCGGGCCAGCATGACGAATAAACCTGCCGGGGGGGCCGGAAAACTGTGGCCAATCTCGGCTATCTCGTTTCCCGATTCGAGTTCCATTTCAAGCAATGCCCGCAGCTGCTCTGGCAGTCGGTCCAGCTCCTTTTCCAGCCCAATCCTTTTCTTCATCTTCCCACCCCGATCGGTCCCGAGATCTCGAGCCGACATCATATTGGAACATTTCCCAAGATTACAATTTCCACTGAATGTATCTAAACTTGTCTGCCAAAAGGATAGATATACGCTCATCCTGATTCTCGTGTCCGATGGACGTTGAAAAGATAAGGGCCGATTTTCCCATTCTTTCAAAAGGGGACAAGAGCCCAGTCTACCTCGACACGGCGTGCCAGAGCCTCAGGCCCAGGCAGGTGGTCGAGGCCATGGATTCCTATTACTATGAATATCCGGCGTGCGGCGGGAGGAGTGTGCACCGGCTCGCCACCCAGGTATCGATCAAGGTCGATGAAGCACGGGAGAAGGTGTCCGATTTCATCGGCTCGGACTCGTACGACCAGATCATCTTCACCAAGAACGCCACCGAGTCGCTCAACCTGATCGCTCGGGGCCTCGGTCTGAAACGGGGCGAAGCGGTTTTGACGACCGACCTGGAGCATAACAGCAACCATGTGCCTTGGCTACAGTTGAAGAAGACGGCCGGCGTCGACCGCATCATCGTCGATACCCCGGACGACGGTTCGTTCGACCTTGAGGCGTTGAAACGCTCGCTGACCAAGAAGGTCAAGCTGGTGAGCGTGGTCCAGACGAACAACGTGACAGGCACCACTATCCCGGTGAAGGAGATATGCGAGATATCGCACGACAACGGCTCGCTGGTCATGGTTGATGGGGCACAATCGGCGCCGCACATGAAGATCGACGTGGAGGATATGGACGTCGACTTTTACGCGTTCTCTATGCATAAGATGCTCGGCCCGTCCGGCGTCGGCGTTCTATACGGAAAGAAAGACCTGCTGAACAATGTCGAGCCGCTGATCGTCGGCGGCGGGGGCGTGAGCCTGACGACCTACGACAAGGTGGAATTGCTCCCGATACCGGAGCGGTTCGAGTCCGGTCTGCTGAACTACGCCGGCATCATTGGTTCCGGGGCGGCAGTCGATTACCTGCGGGCGATCGGCATGGAGGATGTGCTGGAGCACGACGTCGAGTGCAACCGGATTGTGACGGATGGATTGGCCGACGAGGAGAAGGTCATGGTCATCGGTCCCAAGGACCCCGAGCTCAGGGGAAGCATCTACTCGTTCAACGTCAGTGGCATGCGCTCTCACGATGTGGCTATGATACTGGACGAGATGGCCGGGATGATGATACGTTCCGGAATGCATTGCGTGCATCCATATTTCCTGAAAAGAAAGATAGACGGGGCGGCACGCGCCTCGTTCTACGTCTACACCAATAAGGACGAGTGCCATCGTTTCGTTCAGGCGGTCAAGGAGACGGTCCGGTCCTTCGCCACCTGAACACGGATATGGCCTTTCCTTGCCGGGTCCTTATGGACGAGCAGCAAGTCACCATGGACCAGGGTGAGATCCTCTGCGATGATGCCGTTGCAATCGGTCAGTATGGTCGCGGAATGCAATGGGGCGTATCTCCGTTCGATCCCGGATTCGAGGCTTACGAATCCTTCTGAGATCATGATCACGGACCTTCCTTCCGGCAGATAGTCCGAAACCGTTATTGTCATCTGGACGTTGTTAGGAGACTCGGAAACGGAATCCAGTACATCGGCTAGCTGCGCGACGCGGCGTTGCGCCTCGTCGTCGTTAACCGAATGGTCCATGCCCGAGAACGCCAGCACCAGCACGGCAGTGATGGCGATGCCGCAGACGAACAGCCAAACCTTGGACAGAAAGAACTCCATCATGAGTTGCTCACCAGCACATATGTCCCATTGTCGGAGACGCAGGTGAATGAGAGCCTGGCCATGCCCGAGGTCAAGCGGAACGAATGGCGGTCGGCGGTTGTGACGCGAATCGCCGGGTCCGACAGATAGATGCGGTCGACCCCGCCGTCGTGCACAACCTTGATGACCGTCGACTCGGTCTGGTCCAGATCGCCACCGATCTCGATGGTGAACCTGTCATCGGCAAGCGGCGAATCCATAACCCGGTGATTGCCAGGACCGGAAAGGTACGTGGCCGTTATCGTTTCCCGGATATGCTCGGCCGCGCTCAGCGCCTGCGACTCCGATGTCCTTGTCTGGAACGTGCCCATGCTGGAAAGGACGACCGGTGCCGACAGTGATATTAAAAGGGAAATGATTAGCAGCTTGAGCGGCATTCCTTCCAGCCCGCGCCGGTCCCTGATCGCCAAGCCATCACCCCGAGATGACCGGGATGCTCAGGCTGGTGTCTGTGCCATAGCCGCTTTTCGTTACCGTGACAGTAACGAATCCGACGGCTCTACCGGTTTGAGTTACCTGCAGATTGCTTAGCGTAAGATGCCCGTTGGAATCTGTGGTACCGTAGGGTCTCGTCCCATCCATCCTGGCGATGTTGCATCCATCCAGAACGACCGTGGCTCCGGTCACCGGGTCGCCCTTGCCGTCGGAAACGGAGATCGTGAGGTCGAGGTTTCTGGCATCATATACCCCATCCCCGTTCCCGTCATGTGCCACTAACTCCGTGGGCGACGAGGTCACAGAGCCGATCGATTGCGGCGCGTTCAGGTTGCCCATCCATCCCAGCAGGACGGCGGAGCCGATCCCGGCGATAAGTACCATGATCATAAGTTGCAGCGGAAGACCCTCGATTCCCCCGCTCCGGTTCTTCTTGAATTGTGTTCTCATCCTCATGTGAGTGCCTCTGACAGCAGACCGGCCCCGGGGTCGATATCCGGTGCCGTTACAGTCAGGCTACATTTGTTTGATGATAGCAGGATCAATAAGTGATGCATTCCCCAGGAGCGTCGAGGGTGATATTTATCCTGAGGGACATTGTTATGTCGGGGAGAAGAATGACCATTCCCAGCTTTCAGGCATCGATCCATTCTCCGGCTGATTTAGCTGGTTTGACATGATTCGGGCAGTGGAGCGAAGGAACGGAGAGTTGGATGGTAAGATAGATCAGCCGCCTGCGGCCCTTACAGTCCAGGGAACAAGCAAGATTAGGAAGAGACATGCCATAACAATTAGACTGGCTAACAATGCCATCAATGCCGGTCCCCCAAATCCTCTATTGTCTGTCGGGGTTCTCTCCGTTCCTCTCTTATCGTTCACCTTACTGAAGATTGCCAGGAAGGTCAGGAACAAGACGGTGAACGGCCCGACGCAGAGACCGGCCCTCAACAGAGGTTGTAATCCTATCGGATAGTGTGACTGAACGAAGGTGGCATTCAAGTGCATCACATAGGGCTTCGAATCACTCTGGATAAATACCACCCGGTAGTCACTGACCGAACCATCGAGCATGACTTCGGCGGTGAAGTGGCTAACATTTGTCGTTGAGCCCTGAGATATGTAACTAAAGCTCTCATTTGCCTCCAGTCTATGGAAATTCTCTTCGGTCATAAGATAAACATTCAACAAGTATCCATCTTGTACGCTGGCCTCATATCGAACATTTGTGCCCATTGATGTCTTGAGATCAAAGTTGTCATAGAAGTTGTGATTGTCGGTCCTAGGCACGAGTCCAGTATTCCATCCCATCACCCAGGTGTTATAATCAAGACCAACAACAACGACAATTGAAGATACAGCGATAGAAGCGATCAGCAGTATTCCGATGACCTTGAATTTCTTGTCCATCCAAACTTCCCCTAGGTGATTCTCCTATCTAGATATAATAAAATGACTCCATGCCAATTAGTTCGGATTTGATTGGATCTATAATGATTTGACGGAAGTATTCAACCTCACAGGATATTGGTCCGAAAGCATCCTAACGGAGTCATTTGCTTTAATTAGGACACTATTCTTGAGTTCGATCAAGAATATGTCAAGAAGAAAGCTAGCAGCTTTGTCGCTCATGTTGGTTTCGTTCGCTTTGATCATTGATTGGCTATTCTGGCTGGTATTGCCTTTATCGATCACTACCATTGCTCTTGATATATCATCGCTGATGATTCTCGCTATAGTGATGGGGGTGAGGATAAGAGTTCATATGCCGATCGATCCTGAACTGTCTACCCGAGAGCTGGCCTACAAGCTTCGCTTAAAAAGTCATGTTGTCAAAGAGATCAAGGGAAAGGTTCGTCTGGATCTTGACAATGACATTTGGCTCATTCTCCGACCCGAAAAGGGGATGGTTATCTTCAGGACCGAACCAACCTCTACCCTATGGGCCATTATCATAATACTCCTATTGCCGATCTTCCCTTTTGTCGGGATCGCAGCGCTTCCGATCATTATTTTCCTATTCGTCAAGGCCAATCTCTTCGTTGAAAATCTGGCCAAGGAAATTTCAATGGAAGGACCCTCCAGATCTCCTTGCGGTGGGATCCGCGAAAACCTGATCGGTGGCCTCTCTGATGGTTATCGTATCGCTTCCGAAACGCTTGAGGTTGAGCGATCGGAATATGATCTATTAATCATCGTCCTGTTTTTCCCTGTTATCATCGCTGCTATCTGTTCGTTATTTGTCTCGATCGCATTGCTGGGCGGACCAGGGTTCGTGAATGGCCTGATTGCCTCAGCATTCTCGATAATCATAGGGATTGGGCTGATGCTTGTCCTTGTTCGCCTTTTGGGGAAAAGCAATCGGAAGCGCATATCTGAAATGAAGGATTGGTCGGTCCGATTCCAAAATGCTCTGAGGAAGGAGAGAGATGAAGCCTCGCAGGACAACGGATGCTCTCTCGAACTATTAATGCAAGCTACACGGCATATCCCGGAGTGGCTGGATATCAAGAATAAAGCAACATTTAGCCAGCATCCAATAATCTGGACCACCATAATGACGATGGGCCTAACATCCTTGTGGCTGGCATCATTAATTTTGCATATCGAGGAGATCTGGACTCGTTCGGTAGTTCTTATTGGTACGATTATTCTGCTAGGATTGATAGTTGGTCTCTATCACTGGATGACGAAGAAGGACCGGATCGAAACAGAAGCAACTGTGGCAGAATGGAATGCCCGATTTGCTTCGACTTTAGACCGCATGGAAAAAATAATCGAGGATTTGTGATCATGGCTGGCTCGGAGATGTTGAGGCCAGATCTGTATGTAGTGGCGCGGATCCTCGAGTGTCTGTGGAGAGCGCATGGGCCGATCCTCAGGACGAGATTACAGATCGCTGCAAATGTCAACTACGACGTTTTCTCGCGGTATATCGATTGGATGTCTCAAAAGGGTCTGGTTACTTATGATAAATGTTCCAATGGACATGATGGGGTAAAGCTAACGAGCAAAGGTGAGGAAGCATACCGGAAGCTGGTGCAATGGATCAATGAAGTAATAAACGGGAAAATGTGACGTGACTAGATAATTGGATGTTCTGCAAGACCGGGATCATATGCCGAGCTCAGGATTCGGTACAATAAAAAATCCCAAAATATTCAGGCAACCGAGTGGATCAAGCTGCCTCATCCTTATATAGAAAGAAATAGACTTTCAAGATCTAAGATCTGGCTCATAAAGTCACTAGTCCGGCCGAGCCAACATAATTGTCCTCACTTTGTTCATAGACAACCCTTCTTTTCAGTTTCACGGTAACATAAGTAAATCTTACCTGGTGCGTTGGCAATGCTCGATTAACAACCAGACATTTAGGATGAGCATCAAACTTTAAGACAGCAGGCAAACAGCGATTGGACATCAATATTCATGTATAGTGTTAGGATTGTTATCTCAATGAAATTATGAAAAAAAAGACGAAGGCCGATGTGGGAAATGCCACTAGCGCCAAGCATGACACTATCCATTCAGTTACTCCGAAAACCCCTGAAGTGAACTTCCCCATCATCGGAATTGGTGCTTCTGCAGGAGGGCTTGAGGCTTTCGAACTCTTCTTTAAAACAATGCCGGCAGGTACTGGCATGGCGTTTGTCATCGTCTCCCATCTTGACCCAAGCCATGCAAGTATGCTTTCCGAGATCCTTCAGCGGAATACCACGATACCCGTCCACGAAGCCACGGACCAGACATTAATCCAGGCCAACAACGTATATATTATCCCGCCAAACAAGGACATGACGATCTTCCATGGCGCGCTCCACCTGAGCGCGCCTGAACAGGCACGAGGGATGAGGTTGCCTATCGACTTATTCTTCCGCTCCCTTGCAGAAGAACAGGGAGAACGGGCGATTTGCGTTATCCTCTCGGGTAGCGGCTCGGACGGTACGCTCGGGCTCCGCGCTATCCACGGCGCAGGTGGGGTCTCCTTTGTGCAGGAACCCTCCACTGCAAAGTATGATGGCATGCCTTTGAGCGCGGTCCATAGCGGTCTCTCTACATATGTGCTGCCAGTCGAAAAGATCACAGAGCAGCTGGTCATCTATGTGAAGACCATAGCTGATTCTGGCATTCCCCCAGTTCCTCCGGTTCCCGCTTCAATGAGTGACATGAGACGTATCGAGATGCTCTTGCGGACGAAGACCGGGAACGACTTCTCCAAGTACAAGCAGAGCACGATCCGACGCCGCATTGACAGGCGGATGACGGTACATTCCCTTACCGATATGGGAGCGTATGTCCGATACCTTCAGGAAAACCCGGCGGAGGTCCATATCCTTTTTAAGGAACTGCTCATCAATGTCACCAGCTTCTTCCGGGATAAAGATGCTTTCGAGGTGCTCACCAACACTGTACTTAACCGGCTATTTGAGGACAAACCGGAGAATTATGTTTTCCGGATATGGGTACCAGGGTGCGCCTCCGGTGAAGAGGCTTATTCCCTTGCCATCCTCTTCCGCGAACATATGAATGCGATCAAACAATCTTTCAAGGTTCAGATCTACGCGACCGACATCGATGATGATGCGATCGCGACTGCCAGGGCAGGCATGTATCCATCAAACATAGCCCTCGATGTCTCAGCTGACCGTCTACGACAATTCTTTTCTAAAGAGGAGACCGGATACCGTATAAAGAAGGAGATCCGGGAGATGGTCATCTTTGCCATCCAGAACGTGATCAAGGACCCCCCGTTCACAAAGATGGACCTGATCAGCTGCCGGAACCTACTTATATATCTCGACGCCGAAGCCCAGACCCGTATCATCCCAACCTTCCATTACGCGCTCAAACAGAAAGGAGTGCTCTTCTTGAGCCCGTCCGAAAGCATCGGGAATTTCACCGATCTCTTTGTACCGATTGATAAGAAGCATAAGATCTACCAAGTCAAACTCTCATTGTTGTCAGCTAAGGCGCTTGTCGCACAGCGCTTCGGGTGGAACTATGAACAAACCGAAAAGGAGCCGAAGGGTGCCGTCACCAAGAAAGGTGAGACGACCTTGGCCGAGATCACCCAACGCGTGCTTCTCCAGTCATTTGCCCCACCATCTGTCATAACCGATAAGGAAGGAGACATCGTTTTCGTTCACGGTGATACCGGGAGGTTCTTACAGCCTGCACAAGGTCATGCCAGTCTAAACGTCATTGATATGGCCCGCGAGGGGCTGCAGATGGAATTACGATATGCTATACAGAATGCCGCTGCGCAAAATAAACCGTTCGTCGTCAAAGCCCTGCCGGTCAGGACGAACGACGGCATTCACGGAGTTGACCTTACTGTACAGCCCCTTGCCGACCTGGAAGTCAAAAGGGAGCTTCTGATCATAAGTTTCCAGGACAGCGAACTGCCTCCGAATGAGAAACGCAAGCATGGACAACGTGTTGCCAGAAAGGGGGAATCGAAGCGCGTGGAGGAACTGGAGCAGGACCTAGCGTATATAAAAGACAACCTTCAGGCAACGATCGAAGAGATGCAGGCGGCAAACGAGGAGCTCAAGTCCTCCAACGAGGAACTTCAATCCACCAATGAAGAACTACAGTCCACCAATGAAGAACTCGAGACGTCGAAAGAGGAACTCCAGTCGGTCAATGAAGAGATAGTGACCGTGAACTCGGAATTGCAGGCCAAGATCGATCAGCTGACGGATGTCCAAAATGACATGAAGAATCTCTTAGAAGGCGTCAATATCGGGATGATATTTTTAGATGAAAATCTTACTATTAGCCGGTTCACCCATGATGCCACACGAGTGTTCCGGCTTGCGGCATCGGATTCAGGACGCCCTCTTGCCGATATCCGGTCACTGATCCAGGATGAGGACATTATCCCTGATGCCCGGGCGGTTCTCGACTCGCTCATACCCAGAGAGAAATCTGTCCGAACGACCAATAATGAGTGGTTCCAGGTCCGAATCATGCCCTACCGAACACTGGAGAACGTGATCGAAGGAGTAGTCATGACGTTCTCGGATATCACCAAAATGAAAGCGATCGAAACAGAGGTCCAAATTGCCAACGATTATGCACAGAATATCGTGGATACGGTAAGGGAACCTCTGATCGTTCTGAACAGCAATTTTGAAGTGGTCTCTGCCAGTCGATCGTTTTATAAGACATTTCGCGATAATCCCGAAGGGACAGAGGGGCGGGTTTTCTATAATCTGGGGAACCAACAGTGGGACGTCCCGAGACTGCATGAACTATTAGAGACCGTCCTGCCGAAGGATATGGCGTTTGAAAATATCGAGATCGACGGTGACTTTCCCGTCATCGGGCATAGGACCATGCTCCTAAATGCCCGGCGGATCCCCGGTGTAAGTGACAAGAAACAACTCATCCTTCTTGCAATGGAAGATATTACAAAAAGAAACCAAGCATGAAATAGGTCATTGTAAAGTCAGGAAGTGCTTGGGGATTCTTGAACAAGTTGACAACTTCATTAAGAGAACCACATCAGTCATTTATCGTTGGACAAATGTAAGTCGTGCATAGCCAGCCTTTAGTGGATGAACATTCCAACGGATGGCAACTGTCCTATTGAGAACCCGCCTGAAAGATCGCAGCAAGGATTGAAAAATAAAGCGCGGAATGCAATCACGGTTTCGGTCCTTCGGGAAAGAAGTAATTATATGGGAATTCCGTCCATTATATTCTTCAGTTTCAAGTCCGGGGAATGGGAATTGCAACATATTTGTACGACATTTGACAGCCACCGCCCGCACGTATGACCGATGGGAGAAAAACAATAATACCCATTTGGCTGGGACGTAGAGGGGTCGATGACCGCAGAAAATAAAAAACAAAAAAATAAGAAAGTGGATGCCTCGGATATCAACAGTTCTATTAGGAACGCAGCGGTAACGCAACTCACAAATTCAACGAAGATCTCTTCCAAGTCGAAGATGCATACGACTGAAGACCTAGTCCATGAACTCCAGGTACACCAGATCGAGCTTGAGATGCAAGCAGAGGAACTCCGCCGAGCCCATCTTTTACTCGAAGAGTCACGGGACAGGTATCTGGACCTGTATGAATTCGCACCTCTTGGCTATCTCACACTCACCGACAAGGGGATGATAACGGAGGCAAATCTTACCAGTGCTTCTCTTCTCAATATTGATAGAAATAAATTGTTAAAGACAAAATTCAGTAAATTTATCGCAGAAAAAGATTACGATCAATGGTATCGATATTTCGCGAATGTACTCAACCAGAATGAAAAACAGACCTGCTCCCTCACTCTAAAACGGGGAGATGGCCCCGAGTTCCCTGCCCGGCTGGAAGGCATTCAGATCGTCGAAATAGACGAAGGAATACCAAAGGTCCGGATGGCGATAAGTGACATCACCGACATCAAGCAGGTGGCGGATGCGCTGAGCGAGAGCAGGGAAAGGTACCGCGCTATTCTAGACCAGGCGGCTGACGCTATATTTATAGATGACGCGACAGGCCGGATAATTGATGTCAACCTCAAGGCATGTCAGAGCCTTGGCTATTCCCGGGATGAACTACTCTCCAAATCGATCAAGGAGATCGATCAGGACGCCGCCAAAGCGGCGATACATCATGAATTACGGAGTAAGGCCATTCCGGATGGCGGATACACTTTCGAGAGCCGCTATAGACGCAAGGATGGAAGCATTATCCCAGTAGAAGAGACGGTTGGTCCATTGCGTCTGCCTCATGGCCCTGCGACCATTCGTATGATAAGGGACACGACCGAGCGCAGGAGGGCGGAAGCTTATCGCGAGATTACCCGGGAAGTTCTTCAGATCCTCAACCAACCTGGAAGTCTGCAAGACTTACTGAAAAATGTTGTTGTTGCGTTGAAGTTGTCGACAGGGGCCGACGCTGCGGGCATCCGCCTGCAAAATAAAGATGACTTTCCATATTTCTTCCAGGAAGGTTTTTCAAATGACTTCCTGAATAAAGAGAATTCATTGATAAACCGCAGTTCCGACGGCATTTGCAAGGACTCTACTGGCCAACCCTCCCTGGAATGCACTTGTGGTCTGGTCATCTCCGGAAGAACCGACCCCTCCAATCCGCTATTCACACAAGGTGGGAGCTTCTGGACGAACAATTCATTCCCGCTTCTTGATCTTCCTGATAATGAAGATCCCAGGATTCTTCCGCGCAACGAGTGCATCCATCAAGGGTATGTCTCAATTGCCTTGATACCGATCCGTAGCGAGAGTCGGATCGTAGGACTCATCCAACTAAATGATCGAAAGAAGGGGTGCTTCACCCGAGAGGGGGTAGAATCCTTGGAAGTGATCGCTGAGAGTATCGGCATGGCCGTATTGCGCAAGCAAGCCGAGGAAGCGCTAAGCGAGAGCGAAAGTCGCTACCATAACCTAGTTGATAGCGCTAATGAGGCGATCGTGGTGGCGCAAGACGGAATGCTGCGATTTGTTAATCCAGCAGCCTTGGCATTGATCGGGGTTTCGGAACAAGAACTTACATCGACACCTTTCGTAACATTCATCCATCCCGATGATAGCACCATGGTAGCGGAGCGTTTTCAGAAAAGGTCGCAAGGAGAGGCTGTCCCTGCCCGTTATGTTTTCCGAATAATTACAAAGAGGGGAGATACCAGATGGGTGGAGATGAATGCGATCGCAATAGATTGGGAGGAACGACCCGCCACTCTGAACTTCATGACGGATATCACCGAGCACAAGAAAATGGTGGAAGAGCTGAGGCGCTCAAATACAGAGCTGCAACAGTTCGCCTATGTCGCATCGCATGACCTGCAGGAACCCCTCCGCATGGTCGTCAGCTATCTCACATTATTGGAGAAAAAATACCGTGACAAGCTCGATCCCGGTGCGCAGGAGTTCATCCATTATGCCGTGGACGGTGGAAATAGGATGCGCAATTTGATCGACGATCTGCTTGAGTATTCGAGAGTTGACACGAAGAGCAAGGAATTCGTATTGGTCGACATGAACGATGTTGTGGCGAGAACGCTTGCCAATATCAGCGTAGTTATTGAAGAGAGCAAAGCGGAAATTCTCGTTGATTCTCTCCCAACAATCGTAGCCGATAAATCGCAAATGGTCCAGGTTATGCAGAACCTTGTCAGCAATGCCATTAAATTCCGGGGCCCAGATAGGCCAAAGATAAGCATTTCGGCGCCAATAAAATCCGGGGAATGGACAATCGCTGTCAAGGACAACGGAATTGGTCTAAGTATGGAATTCTCAGAAAAGATATTCCTTATGTTCCAGAGACTTCACACAGCAAGGGAGTATCCCGGAACGGGCGTCGGTCTTGCCATAGCAAAAAAGATCATCGACCGCCATGGTGGTCACATATGGGTCGAGTCGAAGGAAGGTAATGGATCGACCTTCTTCTTCTCGATACCAAGAAATCGGAGAACTGATTGAGCAACGCTCCAAGCGAATCGAATAGGACGCACAACGGCTTCTTTTACCTGATATCGAGGCATTCGCAACTTTATCCAACCCCGAGGCAAAAGCTACCTCTTCCTCATCCGCTCACCTCGATCGCGCACCTTGATATCGGAGGAGTCGACGGCCGCTCGTAGTAAGGGATCATTTCGGAGTCCTCGTTCGTTCAACTTGACAATACCCCCAAGGAATTGAGCCAGTCTGCATGGGAATTCGTATCCTGCATCTGGATAGGTAGATAGTGACGAATATTTCGAAAAATATGCACGTAACCCGAAGCCAGGCTACGATTATCGGCAAGGAATCGACGGTCTGATGGCGGGTAAGCTTTATCTTAACAATGAATATACCAGAGGAGAGCGTCGCATGCTACGACGTGTCTAAGGTGCGTCAGATGTTCAACCGTGTCCTAGTGGCGAACAGAGGAGAGATCGCGATAAGGATCATCAAGACCTGCAAGAGACTTGGTGTTCCCACGGTCGCCGTTTACACGCCATCGGACAAACACTGTAAGCATGTCGGTCTCGCCGATAGGGCGGTCGAACTTCAGTCAAAGCCGGGAATGATCGGCTATTTGGACATGGACGCGATCTTCGACGTTGCCAACCGTATGAAGGTGGAAGCGATCCACCCCGGATACGGATTCTTGTCAGAGAAGGCCGAGTTCTCCGAGCGCTGCGAGGAGGAAGGGCTTTCGTTCATCGGGCCGAACCCGCGGGCCATGAAGCTGCTGAGCACCAAGCTGGGCTCCAGGGCGTTCATGACCAAGGTGGGCGTCCCGGTCATGCCGGGCGTGCTCGAGCCGCTGAAGGACAGCGAGGACGCCAAGAAGCAGGCCATTCGTATCGGCTATCCGGTCATGCTGAAGGCGTCCGGTGGTGGTGGCGGCAGGGGCATGCGCGTCGTCAATAA
>JBEKDM010000039.1:0-18165 GCA_050014375.1 Methanomassiliicoccales archaeon
AGGACGAGATCCTGGAGAAGGAACAGCTGCCGATCCTCTATACCGCCTACCTGCCCTCGTTCCGGCGCGAGGCCGGCCGTCACGCGGAGATGAAAGGCATCATCCGGGTGCACGAGTTCAACAAGGTGGAATTGGTCAAGTTCGTCCACCCGCAGGGATCATATGCGGAACTGGAAACGCTCCTGGCTGACGCCGAAGCCGTACTCGCCGGCCTGGAACTGCCATACCGCGTGTTGTTGCTTTGTACTGGTGACATGGGTTTCGCTTCAGCCAAAACATACGATATCGAATCGCATGCACCTGGAACCCAAAAATGGCTGGAATGCTCATCATGCAGCTGTTTCACCGATTTCCAAGCTCGCCGGGCTCGGATCAAGTTCCGCCCCGAACCGCACCTGAAGAGCGAGTTCGTGCACACGCTGAACGGCTCGGGCGTCGCCCTCCCTAGAACAATGGTCTCCGTATTGGAGAACAACCAGCAGAAGGATGGGACCATCGTGATCCCGCAAGTCCTGCGCAGGTATATGCAGGACCAGGAACTCATCGACTAAGCGACTAGCGCCTTCCTAATTTTTCATCCTCTGGTTTTTTAGGCCAATATCAGATCAGCTCATACCCATGAGCTTCGTTTATGGAAGCGTTCATCTAACAAGTCTAGAAAAAAGGAATTGAAGATGTTTGGGAAGAAGTGATTACTTCTTACTCTTTGCCTTCTTGGCCGCCGGCTTCGCGGCTGGCTTCGGTGCCGCCTTAGCTGCTGGCTTTACGGCTGGCTTGGCTGCCTTCTTGGGCTTCTCTTCTACGACCTCGACCTGTTCGACGTCGCATCCCTCGAGCTCGCCCTCGTCGACGTAACCGAGGAAGTCGAACATGTCTTCCTCGAGAGCCTTCAGGACTTCCAGGGCGTCCTCGTTCTTCCCCTCTTCCAGCATGTCTATTGCCTGGGACAGAACGTCGAGCATGTCTTCCATCGAGCAGTCCAGAATATCAAATATCTCTGGGAACGAGAGTTCCATGTTCTCTTCTTCCTTTGCCATATGATTCACCTTGTTTGGAATAGTGACCCACTATAATTAATATCTCCCCTAACGAGGATGTCGACCCCATGCCAGTCCTTCGCACGAATGGAACAAACCACCGATTTAATATCCCAAGGTCGTTGTCAACGTCGTGCCGCACAAGTTTGAGGCTGGAAACAAGGAGATGCTCAAGGGTTTACACAGGCGAGAGGTCCAGCCAGCCGAGGAGATAGTGGAAAGGGCGTCGCCCCATCATGGCGAGGTCTGCGCAGATCTCGGCGCGGGAACCGGTTACATTTCTGTCCCGCTGTCCCGTGAGGTCAAGGCGGTGATCGCCCTCGACTCACAAAAGGAAATGCTGGATTCTTTGAACGCCTCGATCGAACCGGGACATTCTGGCAACATTTGCACTGTGATCGGAGAGCTGCCCGAGCTGCCATTTGCCGATGGTTCCATGGACCGGATCTTTGTAGTGAACGTCCTGCATGAGTTCGAAGACCGGGACCGACTGGTGCAAGAGATCAGAAGGGCCCTGAAAGAAGGGGGCCGGGTCTCCCTGGTCGATTTCCAGAAGAGGCAGACCAGCTTCGGGCCGCCGGTGGGCGAGAGGATCGACATCGACGATGTCGAAACGATATTCTCCGGATTCACTTCCCTGGAGAGCTGGAGCTTCGAGGAGTTCTACCAGTTCTAACTAATGAGGAACTGATCACTCGAACAGGGCCTCGTGACCGGCCGCGTGGAATGCGTCCTGGATGTGAAATATCAGCTCGGATCTCAGCTGCCTGGCCTTGAGGCTATCCTCTATGTGCGTCCGGACCTCATACTGGATAGTGCTTCCCTCGATGCCGACGGCGATGACCTCTGCAACGGCATCTTTCACTATCCCCTGTGTCTTGCCGACCGCGTCCCGGATCATCTTCTCGACCTCGTTGTGGGAGATGGAGAAGTCCACCTGGATTCGAACGGTGATGGCATGCGCCACTGACCTGGAGTAATTGTAGATCTTTCCCTCTATGACCTTGATATTTGGGAAGTCCACGAAATCACCCTCCATGGTCTTCACCTCGGTGAACATCAGGTTCTTCTGGATCACGTCGCACTCCATGTCGCCGCCGATGTTGATACGGTCACCGACCTCGAACGGGCTTGAATCCATTATTGCCAGTCCGGCGAAAATGTTGCGTATCGAAGAGTAGGAAAGGCTCACCCCCACCAATATGAACGCCAGTATTAGGATGACCAGGATCAATCCTATCTCGGCCAAGTTGAACAACGAGAAGATGGAGAAGACAATGGTCAGGAAGGCGATGGTCCAGAGCGAATAACCGATAACCGCACGAAACAGGTCGATGACCTGCGGGTTGAACTTCTTGGTACGGTATTTGAAATCCTCCAAGACCTCACCGATGAGACGCAGGACCAGGAATATCGTGATGATGATGACGATGATCGTGCCAACGACCGTCCCGTTCTTGTTCAGGAAATCGACCGTTGCCTGGTAGGGGTTCAGGGTCGGGATCAAGGTTATTATTATGATCAAGGTCAATGCAACGGCGATCAGGTAGACGACGTAGCTCATCACCAGGCTGGTCATCTCCACTGTCGAACGGCCGAAGGTGCTGACCTCCCTTTTTGTCATCCTTTCCTTCTTCGCGATGCGCCTGAAGATGTGAACGATGAGCATCGCCACCAGGATGATCACCGCTATAACGATCACATCGATGATGACGTTCAGGTAGGGCGTCCATATCTTGTCTTTAAAATCGGTCCATACGAGCGAGGCGACATAGCCGGACAGGAACGACAATAGAATGATGATGACCACCTTGACCATATGGTCAAGGAATATCGCGACGTCGGAGTCAAAGTACTTACCCTCCCTGGACGCCAACTTGTCGAACGCTTTGGAAACATAGGACCAAACATAGAGGGACACCACAAACATCGCCATAACGAACAGGAGGGCCCATCCATAGGTGTTCAGCCAATCCCCGTCCCCGGTGGCCAGAGGAACGTTCGACAATCCAAACAGCATGTTCCAGAGTATTCCACACCGGTGATTTCAAGTTTGTTGTGACAGGAAGGGAGGAGAAAGAGGTTTCTAAGCAGTGCTGGTCACCGAGGCTTTAAGCAGCCACACGTCCACCATTGCGCCGGTCCCCCGGAGTTTTGCGTTCTGCAGCAATGAGGCGGGAATGCCGGAGATCAGGACCCCGAAGGTCATCTGCGGTCTTCCCAGGCCCTTACCGAGCAATGCTCCAACGGTTGCCAGGTTGACCTTGATGACCGCAGACATCTTCACCATGACCGGCGATTTTCCTAGGATGCCCGGCAGTCCGATCTTGCAGAAGGTGCTGAGCCCGATCCAGGTGTTCTCGCAAAGCCGTTCCATGGAAAGGGCCGACCGCAACGGCGCCATCGGATTGAGCAGGTCCCTCATCGCCTCGACGATGGCGTTCCCGAACCAGTATAGCGCCTCCCGGACGAACCCATTGGTCACCGCCAGGGAAAGGCGGAAGCCTCCTCCGGACGCCCCCGTCTGGTCGGCGATCGATACCTCTACGTAAACGCCGATCTCGATGATCGAATCGATCACGTAATCCGTGAGGCGTTCCAATAGATCGTCGATCGTAGCCCGGATGGTCAAGGCGATGCCTTCCGCGCCAGTACCGGCCGCGACCATCATGTCTAGGCTCTGCACCAGGCAGTCCGTGACCATCTTGACGAGTGACGTGGATGTGCTCGGATCGTACCGCCAATGGGCATTGGCCGAGCCCTTGGTGGCGGTGCGGAACTCCCATCGATCCGAGCCGTCGAAGGAGCGCTGCCAAGACCTAGAATCATCCTTTGTGTCCACGGTCCAAGGAGTCGAATCGACGCGCTTTCCCGAGCTGTCACGCAACACGATCGATTCCATGATCGGGAACTTGCTCTCCCCCTGGTTGTCCAATGCCTGCCTGCTGAATGTGTATACCAGACGCATATGGGGCATCAGTAGGACATCCCCCAGGTCGTCGCAGCGCTGGATGCCGTGCATCGTCTCGATGGTCCATCCGGACAGGCAGACTGCGTCCGCCGTAGGATTGAATATCTCGACCCATTCGTGTCCGGCATCCGTTCCCGGCGGGTTCTGCTCATACTCATTGATCAATGGGTGGTCCATGCTTGGCTCGGCATACTTGAACGTGAATCCGGCATCGATCGACCCTTTCAGGCCCGGTACCGGCAGGGGAATATTCGACAGAAGCTGGCCGAACCCGGGAACGTCGGATAGCGCCAGAGAGAGCTGGCCATAGCGGACGATCTCCGGCATGACCACCTCGACGACGCTGTTGGCCATGATCCCCTTGATCTCGATCATGTGCTCGAAGGTGTCCATGAAAGGATCAAGGACCAATGTCATCTTCCAGCCGTCACCTTTCAGAGTGGCGTTCGAGAGTAACGTAAACTGCCCGTCAGGCAGCAGGCACATCCTGGTCGATACGGAGATCGAATTGCCCATCAGGCCTGTCCACATGGTCATCTTGAGCAGGCTCTTGGCGGCACCCAATGCCAAGTCGGCCACGTTCGTTTCCATGCGGAACTTCAGACCGAAGATCTCCATGTCTCGCGAGACCGTTCCGATCCGGTTGGCGATGGTCTCGGCAATCCATTGGAATGGACCGGTCAGCGCCATCCGTGCGAAATCCTGTACCGCCGAGATCAAGGCCTGCATCACGGACGAGAGGGCGTTGACAACCTCGGCGCAATACGATACCAACTTGTCGATCAGGCCTTGGAGCAAATCGAAGAGCTTGGAGACACCATCGCATATCACCTTGACCCCGTCCACGATCCATTGCCATACCGATTGCAGGAGTTTTCCGATGTCTCCCATCAACGTGCTGGTCGGAAGGTATTCGACCCCAGTCAGAGCCCAACCGCTTTGGACTGAGATCGTGAAGGACGATTCGAACGGGACCTTGTCCCTGGTGCTCGACCCATTCAGTGCCGCGATCAGCGGATCCGAGAGGGCGGAGCTCAGAACCAGGGACATCGATCCTTTCAGGGAGATGTTCCACTGGCTAATGAATGGTGCCCAGGAACAATTGTCGATATCTACCATATGTCGGTTCGGGTAAAGTGTCGAAGAACGGTCGAACTGGTATGGTTGGACTATCTCGATATGAAGATCGGAGATGCCGCCCGAACCGATGTTCGACCTCAGAGCGAGCGACTCCTCGAGCACCCTCTCGCCCTCTGACTGGATCATGAAGTCCTTGTCGGAGGGTATGGCGACGGTCACCTGGTCCGACCGGGTGATCTCGGAATCGGACATGTCCTTGAGCAGTTTCGCCGAGAACCGTTCCAGAACGGTCTCCAGTCCGGGGATGACGGCGAACAGGCCTTGGGATAGAATTCTGACGTTCTGCAACAGTCTGGAATGCTCGGGGCTTGGTTCGTTGAACGTGACGATGAACAGGTTCCTCACCTGTAGGATTTCCCGGTCAAATCCGGAGCAGAGGTCAGGGTAAATCCAGCTTCGGTCTTGCCCGATACATCTGGCCACATTCTGTATGTTATCCTCATAATATGTCCCGCCCATGTCGGGAGTGCGAGAACTGGCATCGTCCACCAGTCGCCCGGCAATGTTCCTCACCGATTCGTTCAGGCTGGCGGAACGATGATACATCTCTTCCCAATGAGCATCCAGATAATCCAATAGGGATTCCGACATGCCGTCAACGATACCGTTCAACGAAGCCCTGTTGAACGCAACCACAAACCAGGAACGGCGATCCGCGATGACGTCATTCAGGGCCGCAGAGAACTGGCTCAGGTAGTTCTGGGAATCCCTCGGGTCAAGCGACATTCGCATGACCGGCATATCCGAAGCGCTGGCGATGCCTAGCGCAACGGTCCTAACAAAGTATTGGAGCTCGTTCGCCAGCTGATGGGTGCTCTCCGAATACTGGACATAGAATTGCTTCCATTCCTTGAAAGAGAACAGGTCCTCGCTCGGGAAGTCCAGGCTTAGGCTTCCGGAAACCTGCACTTGGACCAATTGACCTGAATCGTTGACGAGGGTAAGGAAATGTGACGGGATGTCAAGGTCCAGGTCGACAGTTGATGTATGGACATATCGGTATTGGTTCGCGCCATACTCTGCCTCGGCCATCCTGTGTTCGATCCATGAAATGACCTTCTCCTGTATCACGTCCTTGCCTAGACACTTGTCAATGAGATCAGCAAGTAGCGTCCCGCCTTTCTCGACCAGATCCTCAATCCCGTTCACGATGTCGATGATACCGAGATAATCCAACCAGCGCAGAACGATCATGTCCGAGGCAGCGCACAGGCTCTGGGCCAGGACCAACCTGAGGTCGTAACTTCCAGCTCCATAGAGGCTCAGGAAGAGGTCGGCTGCATCGAGATCGCCGCCATCGGCCAGATCGTTTAGGAAAGATCTGGCACCAGAGCCGTTGCCCGTTGAATTGAGAATGGCCAGCAACATTGGATCGACCGTCCGGAAGTATTTCCTTTCCAGCAACATGGTGGCAACGTTGACCGCATTCTCGATGTCTGCCTCGGTGATTATTGAGGAGGTCCCTTCCGGACCATCCTTGCTTCCAAGCCCGTAGCCATTGATCACCCTGAGCTGGGCCAGGGCGATCAATTCGTAACGGACAATCTTCTCGAACTCGGTGAGCCCCTGTCCGTAGGCGGAGGAGAACGCCTCCGCCCGGTTCTGCAAGAAGGGCAGCGGGACCAGAATGTTACGGTCGACGTCGACGACCTTAGCTAAGATATCAGTGCCGACCGAGACGTTGACGGTCATGTTCCCCGACAAGGAAAAGTATACTGGGACAGACGAACCGGCGAGGTCCAGGTTGGAATCGGTGGCGACGACTGGATAAAGTTGCTTGGCCGGGAGACGAAGGAACATCAACGTAAGGTGACTGGTGTTCACCCGGATCGAATAAGGTCCGTAGACAGACGGATAACGGGCGGCAGTATCCTTCTGCAACGAACTCTCGAAGCGACCAATGAGCTCGGATTCGTTCCTCACCCCGGCCTTAACTTGATCGAGCGCGATCGCGTAGGCGGTATTCTCGGCCTCGCTGGCCGCTTTATCGGAAGCCTGCTCCAGCCCGAGCAGGGTCTCCTGCGACATCGATGCCCGATGGTCGCGCGCTCCCATCTGGGAATAGACCACGACCGAAGTGCCGGAAATGACAAGCACCAGAACCGCGGCGATTGCAAATGACATTTGACCAGCCCGCGACGTGCTCAATGAACGAGAGAAAATGGTGACCTTGGCTTTCATCGCTTCGGTCACGGACTGGTGCCGGTATAAGGGCTAAAGCTACATGCAAATTACAGCGTCCTCCAATTCACTTCGTCCTTCCAATGGCCATCCGCATGAACCTCTCCAGGTGTTCTGCGATGAATGGATTGTCCGAGAATCCGCACAATTCCAGGTCCGGGGAGGCGATCATGGCCATCTCCCCGTCGGTTATAAGGTCGGTAGCCAACAGGTCCGATTTGCGATGGACCTCGATCGACTCGGGGACCTTGACGCCGGGCAGGGTAATGATAACGATCTTGACCCCCCGGTTTGTGGCGTCCTTGAATTTCTGACCGTGTACGCTTCGGATCTCGGCGATCACTGGAGAGGATATCATGATGCTACGTTTGGCGGACTCGATCATGTCACCGATCTTGGCCATGACCCTCTTCTTGTCGATGATCGTATAGACAAGTTGGGGCGTCCCCTTCTCGCTGAGCATTCCCTTGATCGAAGCAAGTTTGTCAAACATCTCGTTCAGTTCGGTGAACGTACGCGCCCGGACCTCCTCGACCGGCACCGGGTAATAGGTTGTGGGACGGCCGACGGTCAATGTCACATACTTCTTCTCCTCCAAGGTCCGAAGCGCTTTGTAGACCGATGTGCGTGGCAGCATCGATATGTCCGCCAGTTCGTCCGCAGTGGCATGGTTCTTGACCACCAATGCCACATAGGTCCGGGCCTCGTAATCAGAAAGTCCCAACTTCTCCAGGACCGACGCAAGTTTCCTATATTCCGTCTCTAATTCTCGAAGGTCCAGTCTTAGAATGTCCATCAGGTTCATGGCATCATTTGTAGCTTAAGAAGCTACATAAGTATTAAATCCTTTTTCACGGTACGCTGACCATATCTGGGGACTTTCATGATCGTAAAAGAAAGTGCACTGCAAAAGGGATTGCCAAAGAAGACCGATTCGCTGTGCCCGGAATGCAGGAAGATCATTTCGGCCACGTTATACGAGTCAGATGGGAAGGTCATGATGGAAAAGACCTGTCCCGAGCACGGGAAGACCACTGATGTCTATTGGTCTGACGCGGAGATGTACCTCAAGGCTGAGAAGTTCGCCTATGACGGTACCGGTGTCACGAACCCGGCCATCCCGAACGCGAAGGTATGCCCGTTCGAATGCGGCCTCTGCCAGCTACACACCAGCCATACCGCGCTGGCAATCGTCGACCTGACCAACCGCTGCAACCTCAAATGCCCGATATGTTTCGCCAACGCCAACCAGGCTGGATATGTCGTTGAGCCAAGTTTTGACGTCATAGTTAAGATGATGGAGAACCTCAGGGCCAACCGCCCGGTCAAGACCCCGGCCATCCAGTTCTCCGGCGGAGAGCCGACCATCTATCCCAAATTCATCGAGGTGCTCAAGAAGGCGAAGGAGCTCGGTTTCGCACAGATCCAAGCGGCGTCCAACGGCATCAAGTTCGCCGAGGACCTGGAGTTCTTCAGGAAGTGCGCGGAAGCCGGCCTGAACACCATATACCTGCAGTTCGACGGTCTCAACGACGAGATCTACATGGCCGCGAGGGGCCGGAAACTCCTCGACATCAAGCTCAAGGTCATCACAAATGCGCGTAAGCTGGAACACCCGCCGTCGATCGTACTCGTGCCGACCATAGTGAAAGGCATCAACGACGACCAGGTGGGGGAGATCTTCAAATTCGCGCTCAAGAACTCGGACGTCGTCCGCGGGATCAACTACCAGCCGGTGGCGTTCACCGGACGCATAAGCAAGGAAGAACGGGAGAAGGGCAGATATACCCTCCCGGACCTGGTAAAGGACCTGGAGAAGCAGACCGGAATGATCGAGAAGAGCGACTGGTACCCGGTTCCGTCCGTCGTCCCGATCTCAACGCTGGCATCGGCTTTCCTGGGCGAGGAGAAGGTCACCTTCACCACGCATCCGCACTGCGGACTGGCGACGTACCTATTCGTAAAGGACGGCAAGGTCGTTCCCCTGACAAGGTTCGTCGACGTCGAGGGCCTGTTCAAGGAGCTGTATGAGATCTCGATCAAGGCGGAGAAGGCCAAGATCAAGTTCCCCCTCAAGATCAAGACACTGAACGCGCTGAAGAGGCACTTGGACGAGAGCAAGATGCCTGAAGGCCTGACCACCACCAGCTTTCTGAAGCTTCTGCAATCGGTGCTGGGCGACGAGTCGAAGCAGTCGCTGGCAAAGTTCTCTTGGGGCATGATGTACGTGGGCGGAATGCATTTCCAGGACGGCTACAACTATGACATCGAGAGGGTGAAGCGTTGCTCCATCCACTATGCCACCCCGGACAACCGTATCATACCGTTCTGCGCTTACAACGGTGGACCTCTTTACCGAGAAGAGGTGGAGAAGAAGTTCGCTATCCCGATCGAGGAATGGAAGAAGACCAAGGGAAACGAGTACATCTGAGCAGAATATCACGGGGATTGAAAACATGGAAGTCATCATCGATAAGTGCATGCATTGCGGCGCCTGCGTGGGGACTTGCCCCCAGAACGCCATATACCTAAACGACGTGGTCCTCACCTTCAACGAGAAGTGCAACCGCTGCGGCCTGTGCGTCAGGACCTGCCCGGTCGGAGCCCTCAAGCTGGAGGCGAAGGCATGAAGACCGATTATGATGTGATCGTGGTCGGGGCCGGACCGGCTGGTTCCATGACCGCGCTGCACGCGGCCAAGGGCGGCGCCCGCGTCCTCATGATCGAGAAGCGCCAGGAGATAGGCTCCTCACTGAGATGCGCAGAGGGCATATCAAAGAAGGGACTTGACGCCGTAGAGATCCCGGTGGACCGGAGATGGGTGTCAGCGGAGGTCGCTGGCGCCAAGATCGTGTCGCCGAATGGTTCGGTGTTCCGCATAGACGAACGCCATGCTGGCGACGAAGTGGGCATGGTGCTGGAGAGGCATTTGTTCGACAAGGCCATTGCCGCCAAGGCCGCGCATGCTGGCGTGGAGATCAAGCTCAAGTGCAGCGCCACAGACGTCATCATGAACAAGGGCAAGGTCGTCGGGATAAAGGGTATCGAGAATGGAGAGGCGTACAAGCTCACCGCCGGTTGTGTGGTAGCTGCCGACGGTTACGAATCTCAGGTCGCCAGATGGGCGGGCGTGGAGACGAAGCTAAAGCCTGGTGACATCACCACCTGCTTCCAGTACCGCATGACCAATCTGAAGACCGAGCCGGACTACTGCGAGTTCATCCTCGGCTCGGCCGCCCCGGGCGGTTATGTGTGGATCTTCCCCAAGGGGGACGACACCGCCAACGTCGGAATCGGCGTCCTGCTCTCCAAGCTGAAGAAGCCAGGAGAGGTAAAGGCCTATCTGGACAAGTTCATCAAGAAGGACCCCAGGCTCAGTTGCGGACAGCCGCTGGAAGCGATCGCTGGTGCGGTATCGGTCTCAGCCCCGCTGGAGAAAACGGTGGCAGACGGGCTCATGATCGTCGGTGACGCCGCCAGGGTCATCGACCCCATCACTGGTGGAGGAATAGCCAACGGTTGCATGACCGGCTATGTCGGAGGCAAGGTCCTGGTCAAGTGCGTCGAGGCTAACGATTTCAGCGAGAAGATGTTGATGGAGTATGACGCCGGGTGGCGCGAGGAGATGGAAGAGCGCCTTTACCGGAACTGGATGGCCAAGGAGAAGTTCCTGACCCTTTCGGATAAGACCCTGGACAGCGTTATCGACACGCTCTCGACGGCGGGAGTCGATAAAATGTCGGTCTTCAACATCCTCAAGGCCATCAAGGACAAGCACCCGGAGCTGGTCAAAGAATTCGAAGACCTGATCTGAAAACTATTTCCCAACCTATTTTCTTTTTCTTGTCATGGCTTTGATGTTTCCAGCTTCACGCCAGGGACGCCGGTCTTGACTTTGATGGGATATCCGCCCTTTCTCCTGATCACTTCCGCCACCTGGTCGGGTCGGTCGGTCAACGCCACCATGCTGCCTCCGCCGCCGGCACCGGTCAGCTTGGCCCCATAGGATAGTGGCAGCGAGGCATCGATCAGATCATCCAACGCCTGACAGGAGACCCCTAGGATCGCCAGCAGCTTCTGGTCCCTGGTCATGAGCGAGCCAAGCTTCACCGGGTCATTGCGACGGAGGGCCTCTCGTCCTTCGATGGTCAGTTGGCCGATCTCCTCGATTATCTCCCTGGCGAACTTGCTCTTGTCGGCGAACCGCTTCACTTTGGCCACCAACGGTCCGGTCGCCGCGGAGATTCCGGTGAACCCGACCACCAGGTTGAGCTGCGGCACATCACAGTGGTGTATATCCCAGTGCCTGGTGTCCTTGGCCAGCTCCCAAATGAAATCGTCACCCTTGACCTTGTTGACGAATATGCCGCTGCCATGAGCGCTCGCCGACGTGTCTATGGGGCTTGCCCGCCCCTGGACCATCGATTCGATCTCGAACGCGTCGCGGGCCACGTTCATGGCGTCCAGTCGCCCCTGCAGCGACTCCATGGCGCCCAGGGCGGCAACGGACACGGCGGCTGAGGAACCCAAACCAGAACCGGATGGGAACTCCGACGTGGTCTCTATCGCCAGCGGCCCCCCGCTCCAGAACTTGGTGGCCGCGGCGCTAACATAGGCGTGCGTCCTTTCGTTCAACGGATGGCCGTTCAGGGTGAAGGTGTCCGAAGGGGCGATGGAGCACTGCAGTCTCTGGTCGATGGCCACCGCTATCGCAGGTTGGCCGAAGACCACGGCATGCTCGCCCAGGAGAATGACCTTCCCAGGCGCAGATGCCGTTACGATGAACCCCTTGCCTTTCGACATGGCTGCCTCAGCAATGGCGAATCCGGTAATAAGCATTGTCCGTACTTGGCCAGGGAGAAAATGAAAAGGGATTGAGGGAAGTGGTTTGATCGCTCAGTCGATGCCGTAGCGCTTTGCCGCCTCTTCCAGGGCCTCGTTTGGGGTCTTGGCCTTGAGATCTTTGCGCTTCGAGTTCCACCAATTGTCCTCGAACGTCTCCAGCGCGGTCTGCAGCTGTTCTTCGTCATCGAAGGCGTCGCCCTTCTCCTTGACGAAATCCTCCTTGAACTTCGCCAGCAGGTCGATGTTGTTCTCCTTGTTGACGACAGTAACAGCCAGGAAATCGTCGATGTTGTCGGCTACTACCTTGGCATAATCTTGGGGTATGATGTCCATGACCAGGTCGAGGATAGCGTTGCTCAGGGTGAGGAACAGCATCTCACGCTTGTTCTCCTCCGGCATAATCTCCTTGGAGATCACCTCGCTCAGGCTCTCGTACCAAACATCGCGCAGCACATACGACCGGGGCCCGTTCTTCTCCGAATAGTCATCGCCACCGCAGCATTCGCAGTGCTCCTCGTGCTCGTGGACCTGTTCCATGACCTCCTCTGCAACAGACTTCTCATCCACCTTCTTCACTGGTTTCTTAGCGGTGGCCTTCTTCTTGGGGGCCGGCTTCTTTGCTGCTGGCTTGGTTTCCTTCTTCTTGGGTGATGTTGCTGCCAAATCGGTACGCTCCCGAAATTACACCGGGCCCGAAGAACACGCCTCCCGAACGAGCGGAGAGGACGTCTGGTCTTGGTCTATATCCCGTTGTGTCTTGTTCTGTCTGTGTGATTCGGAGGAGGCTTAATAAGCTTATTGCATCGATTTATTCCTGTGGCTTCTTGAACACGAAGCTCAGACGGGATCTCCTGACGTCCTGACCCATGATCATCTTATCGATCCGGATCTCCTCGAAGGAGGTCTCCGTGGCTCCCATGAAAAGGGCTCGCACCTCTTCTGCGGAGAAATAATGGGTAAGTACACCAGCCCCTCGGATGAATGTTCCTGGCTCTACTTCTTCTCCCTTTCCGAAACGCATGTCGGCCCGGGAGAACGCCTTGAACCTAACCTCGCCGCCTGGACGGAGCACCCGGAGCATCTCCTGGGCCGACTCTTCCCTTCCTTTCTGATAAAGATGCTCCAGAACATGGAAGGAGATGACAACGTCGAAACAGCCATCCCGGAAAGGGAGCTTGCCGGCATCGGCGATCGCATATTCCTGTCCTTCGGCTGAATACCTGGCTCGACACATGTCCAGTGCGACCGAGGAAATGTCTATGCCGATCGCCTTGACGCCGCTCATACCTGATATGGTCTTGCCACTGCCGCAACCGACCTCGAGCGCCACCGACCCTGGCCGGAGATCGATCGAATGCCTGGGGGCTCCCTTCCATAGGGCGCCTTTGGTGGAGTACTCTCCGTCCCAAATCTGACACCTTCGCCCCATGCTCATTTCTTCCGCCATCGAAATATTCCCCCTTTCTGAGCCCTAGATTGCTCTGAAAAACCAGACAAGGTCCCAGTAAATATAAGTCGTGCCCCGCCCTCTTACTTCTCAGATGAATCCCAGGGCAGCTGAGGTGTTGCGAGGACTAAATGAGGCGGGCTTGCAGGGAAGGATCGTTCCCGTGCATCGGATCATCGACGTTGGGTTTGACATTTTATCACTCAAGAACGAGGGCCTGCTGGATAAGGAACTATTCGCCATGTATATGTCGAAGTTCAAGTATGGATTGCCCGACTCGCTACCTGCCGCCAAGTCATTGATCATCGTTGCAGTGCCAACCACTGGACTGGTTCTGACATTCTGCCACAATGGTAAGGAGCACCGCTTTATTGTTCCACCCACCTATGCAAATGCGGTCGACATCGACAAGAAGGTGAAATCGGTTCTGGAAAAGGCACTGGTGGGTGGCAAAGTGGTCAAAGCCATATTGCCATACAAGACGCTCGCCACAAGGACCGGATTGGCGAGGTATGGGAAGAACAACATCACATATTGCGAGGAAATTGGCAGTTATCATAGACTCACCGGATTCTTCACTGACGTGGACATGGAGACCGATCACTGGCAGCAAAGAGAGGTGATGGCACAATGCACGGATTGTAATCTCTGCCTTCGGGCATGCCCCACTGGAGCGATCAGGAGGGACAGGTTCCTGGTGCGTGCGGAACGTTGTTTGGCGTTCCACAACGAACTCCCTAACGACCGGGCTTTCTCATCCTCGATCAAAAGGTCGGTCCATCATGCGATCGTTGGATGCATGAGATGCCAGGATGCCTGTCCGATGAACAGGGCAAATCATGGATCGGCCGTCGACGGCGATATCTATTCAGAAGCTGAGACAGACTACCTGTTGAAAGGGGAGTACCAAAATGAGGACGCTGAGGAGATCATGGAAAAGTTGGAACGTTCAGGTCTGGACCTGTCCATTTTCCCAAGGAACCTGGTCGTGCTCATGGAACAACACCGCAATTGCGAATGAGATTGCTCTGGATTGTCGTGACCCGAAATGCTATTGCCATCCCTGACTGAATTCGATAAGCGCCATCGAATGTTTCTAGAGAGACGGCCTTGATTTCAGATCTTGAATTGCGTTTGACTCCTGTTTCACTGGCGCCGCCGCTCACTCCGTCGGCTTTCCGTCGTATTCTTCCGGTTCGGCCAAAGCTTCCGCCTTGGTGTGCCGTACGACCTTGTCCTGGTGCTCAGGCGGGGAGTATATCGTGTAGAGCTTGAGGTCATCCTTCTTCGAAGTGTTGATAACGTTGTGCTTGGCGCCTGACGGGACGACAACGGCCATTCCGTCATGTACCATGTGTTCCACGTCGTCTATGACGACCTTGCCCTCGCCTTCCTCGAAGCGGAAGAACTGGTCGACGGCATCGTGGACCTCGGAGCCTATCTCCTCGCCTGGCTTCAGGCACATGAGCACCAATTGGCTGAACTTGCCGGTATAGATCACCCGGCGGAAATCGTTGTTCTTAGTCGTTTCCTTCTCAATGTTGCCTACAAATCCTTTCTTTGTCATGTAAATCTCACCCTAGAGGTTGGATATTGGGGTTTTGCTTTCCCAGGTACTTGATTCGACAGACCCTCGCATATTAGTATTTGAGGGATTGGAATCGCTGTCTCTTTAGAAGATCATTCACGCACACTAAATGCTGGAAAAGCCCGATGGCAAGAATCTGTCGCTAGACGCTAGAAAACCGAATGAAATTAACTGTACTTCGAAAGAAAACAGACAACGGGCAGGAGGCATTTTGGATTAAGCCCTTTGAAATTAAGGATGCCCTCATTCTTCTGGCTTGTAGTCGAATAATTATTTTCAAAGTCAGGATCGCAACATGACTGGAAACGATTTGAATGGATATTCTCGCTGATAACAATCCCATAACTATTTAGATTATAAGCTGTCACAAAGGTTCAATCAATAATGAAAAATAATCGAGGTTTGTGATAAATATGGAAGAACCTGATGATATTAAACACATACTTGGACCGAAAGAACAAGTCGGGTTGTATATTAAGGAAAAGATTTACCATCCTCAGATCAGCATTGACTCGGTGGTCATTACAAATGAACGGATAATCCTCCGACATCCCCATGCGCTCGCCTTGAAGAGGGACTATACTGACTATAGTTATTCGGACATCGAGGGCGTAGAGATGGAGAAGGGATTGCTTCGCTCAAAAATCAAAGTCAAGCTCAAACGTGGCGGAGAAGCGCTGGAGTTGGATAAATTGCCAACCGACCTTGCGGAAGAGGCTTACGGTAAAATCAGGGAGAATGTGGGCAGATTTCAAGCACCGTTTTCAACAGGGAATGCCAGTGCTCCGGTGGTCCAAGGTTCCCAGCCCGCCCAAACAGTGATTGTGCAAACGCAACCTCCGGCCGACGCTCCTGTCGAGCCTGCAGTCAAGAAGCCCAAGGAGTGAGAACTGCCCTCTGATGGTTCCTGAAACCTTTTTCAACTTTTCTAACCCATCAATGTGGGGGAGGGTCGTTTGAAGAGCGGCGTGATCGAGTAAAGTTCTGCTTTATCATATCGCACTCACCATTTGAGAACCAGTGAGCGACCATACAAATCAATTGCGAAATCAACGATATATTCCTCATCCAGACCAATAGACTCCATTGATTCCTTCTCGCCTATTATCGTTTTCAACACATGTGAGACCATATTCTGACAAGAACCGATCTTCATCTAACATGATTTCTTGGCAACGGCGAAAATGGTCCTGGACACGAGTTCGATGCCATCGACCGTAATTTCCTTTTTCAGTTCCTTAACGATCTCTTGCTTCAGGTCATCTCGAATACCCTCTGGCATAAAGCTTAGGAAATTACCGAATGCGCTGGCAGAATAGAATTCCATGAGCTCGCTGGCCGAATGTTGGAACAATCGTCTCTCTTTGACCTCTACCTCCAGATCTATAAACTGGGTCTGGCCAAAGAGCAATTCCAGCCTTTCTCTAGTGATGAGCATGCTTCTTCTCGATGAGCCCTTCACATGATCGGCGTAAGGCGGTCTTGAGATGACCTTCAGAGTTGCTGTCCGAATGACTTTAGAGAGGCCGTCCGGGGCAGGCATGGTAATCCCGATCCATCCACCCGGTTTGAGAACCCGGTACGCCTCCGCAAGTGCTTTCTCCTTTTCGAGGAACCAATGAAATACGGAAGAAAAATAAGCACCGTCAAAAGTAGCTTCGGGAAAAACTCCGAGATCTTCTCCCACACCGACCATGAATTTGACATTGGTATACTGATGGTTGGACAGTTTTTCGTTTGCTATCTTGATCCGGTGCGGCGAAGGGTCCAATCCTACCACACTACCTGAAGGGCCCACCATCTCCGATACCTTCAATGTCAATCGTCCGGTTCCGCAACCGATATCCAACCACGCTTCCCCCTCCTTCACACCCATCTTCTCGATCAGGGAACGGCCTAGAAGGAATTGGGCCTCGCTGATACGATCGTAGTTATGAGCCAGTTCCGGCGTGTCCAGTGTCACATCGCTCATGTTCGACGACCTTATCGGTCATCGGACGCAAATACTAATCGAACTGTTTTGAAACATATTTGTTGCTAGTAGATTATAGCAAGAAGTGAAAAAGACCGACACCGAACAGGTCAAGCAGTACCGAGAATAAAATTGCATGAGTGAACCCAGCCAAGAAGTTGGTCAAGGCGAACCACCTGATCTGGAATCCCATATCCTCATCAGATATTGAAAATGCGTAAAGAGGTAAACTGTCCAGCATGAAAGGGATGGACATGATGATGTACAGACCGAGGTAACCTAGCTTCTTTATCAACCTCTCGAACCATTTCATTAACTTACTGGACCAATTCCATCGATAAATCCAGGCGTGCGTTTGACCTCCGATTTTGTGCCCGGCATAGAAGACCACGACGCCCCCACAACCCGGCCCAGACCTTAAACGATCGCGAGCAACACGAATGGAGTTCCGGAACTCATCAAAAGGCCGAGTTCGATCGGAAGAGGCAGAATGACGGTCGCCGATACTGTATACACGAAGAAAGCAACGCAATAATATATCGGATTGGAGGCAGTCAGATCCAATAGGTCCTCTAGTCCATTGAAGAATGAAATGATCGATTCGGTAGTCGATTCCTACCCTAGGACTAAAATCATTTCTGAACGAATTGCGTAGATGTCATATTCATTGGTCCTACATGCCGTCTGCATATAGCTCCGGATCACCAGTAACAATTTGAGAATCATAGAATGACAGAAACAATAGCTTCAAAGCATGCTCAGCATGACCACGGACAACAGCAGCGTGACGATCGTGATCGGAAGTCCCGCCTTCATGAACTGCCAGAGCGTGACCTCCACCCCCATCTTGTTGCCCGTCTCCAAAACGGTCTGGATATTCTGGATAAGCCGGTCAGCATCGATTTTCGGAAAGACATCATACATGCTTTTACCGATCAATTGGTTGGGAGGTCCGATCAGGAAGCGCGGGTCGGTAGGAGCGAC
>JBEKDM010000040.1:0-17800 GCA_050014375.1 Methanomassiliicoccales archaeon
CTATTAGCGCGGAGATGTTAAAATCGGTCGCGCAATTTCTGAAACCCTTCCAACAATACAATAATCGAAAAGAGACAAGAGCGAGATTAGTGCGTGTGCACTTAGTTGGAGGGATTGGAACGAGCAGTAAAATCGTAGTTACATATACGAAAAGCAATGAGAAGAAGCCATGCGTGGATCAGTGCAGGGTCAGGATTGCCACGGATATGACCATCATAGGTATGAGTGCCACATCATCCGAACAATCAGTGAAGGAGACAGCGATGGTGGTGTTCAAGAAGTTGATGGCCATGAAGAGATTTGACCTCATGGAGATGGAAATCGATGACAGCGAGGATCTTGACCCTTAGATTCTGAGGTCAGAATCAAAATAGTGCCAGTTATATATGTAATAAAGCAGATAATTAAATATATCGTTTTCTCCCTATTCCTATTTACCCATTCCGGATTCGTCCCAACTTTTTGGAATGGGTAGAAGGGAGAGTGCCCTTGGCTCGGGTTCTCTCCACCCACCGGCTGATACCCGGTGGGTCCTCACATAATAAATCATGAACAGATTGATATTCTCGAAAGAGCGAATTCCAACTTGCAGGGTGATTTTCTCAGCTTGAAACAATCATCAATGACTCCAGGGTTCAAATTATGCGTTACAGGGCATCAATATAGAATAGTCCTATTCCAACCATGGTTTTTCCATCCCATGTGGTCTTAGGTAACAATTAAAGGCTCCAGTAGGCCATCTGCCTTCGCAGCATTCCGGGGAAGGAAAGTGGGAAAGCAAACCGTTATCGAGAATCCAGTCATCAATTCACCGTTTTCTGAACCGAAGCAGTACTTCAAGTTCGATGACGATGGAATTACAAACGAGATGGTCACAGGGAGGCGCCCCAGCGCTTATTTCATCCCCGTTGCCAGCCCCAAGAAAAAGGGCAAGCAGAAGACAATTGACTCGGAATGGACCCTCGATCGTGAGAAGAAGAACGATTTCGTTAACGAGGTCCGACAGGAGATATTGAGATGGAGGACCAGCGGCTACCCTGGGATCACCAGAACTACTAGAAAGCTCTTGGAATACTGGACCGACCCAGAGAGGGAGAACAAGTTCTTCTTCTGCCAGATCGAGGCATTGGAAACGATCATTTTCATTTCAGAGGTGGCCGGAAAGAGAGCACCGTGGCTGATAAACGCGGTCAAGGAAGGCAATGAAACAGGGAACTCTGATCTGTTCAGAATAGCCATGAAAATGGCAACGGGAACAGGAAAGACCGTCGTAATGGCGATGTTGATTTCCTGGCAAGTCCTGAACAAGAAGCTGGAAAAGCCTACGGAGGCCAAGGATTTCTCAGACAATTTCCTGATCGTTACACCTGGATTAACCATAAGGGATAGGTTAAGGGTTCTCTACCCGAATGATTCAGACAATTACTACGCCAAGAGGGACGTTGTTCCCTCCAACTGGATGCCTTATCTTGGTCAAGCGCAGATCGTCATTACAAATTTCCATTCATTCAAACCTCGGCAGAAGATCGAGGTAAGCAAGATTACCAAGGCCGTACTGAACAAGGTCGGAACCGAAGGCTTTGTTGAGACAGCGGAACAGATGGTGAGCCGCGTTTGTAGGCCGTTCGGAAGCAACAAGAAGAACATCATCGTGATAAACGACGAGGCGCACCACTGCTATCGCCATAAGGCGGATGAAGAAGAGATCGAGGAAGAGCTCAAGGGTGAGGAGAGGACAGCCGCCGAGAGACGGGAGGAAGATGCGCGAGTATGGTTGTCCGGGCTGGAAGCTATCAAGAAGAAGCTCGGGATCCGAGCCGTTTACGATCTCTCGGCCACTCCGTTCTTCCTGAAGGGATCGGGATGGTCTGAAGGTACGCTGTTCCCCTGGGTGGTCTCGGATTTCTCGTTGATCGATGCGATAGAGGCCGGCATAGTCAAAGTGCCCAGAGTCCCGATCGCGGACAACTCGATGAGTGGCGAGCAGCCAACCTTCCGCGACCTCTGGTATAGGATCCGTGAGAGCCTTCCAAAGAAGGGCAGAAAGGTGGACGACATCAAAGGTGTCCCGAGGCTGCCGAAGGAGCTGGAGTCGGCCGTTCATAGTTTGTACAGCAACTACCTGAAGTACTATGACGCTTGGAAGAACGAGCAGGTGAGCACGAAAGGGACTCCCCCCGTCTTTATCGTCGTGTGTAACAATACCAGTGTGTCTAAGCTGGTCTATGATTACATCGCTGGTTATTCTGTCGTTGTCAATGAAGAGGAGATCGTAAGAGCTGGAGAACTAGAACTGTTCCGCAATGATGATGGCAACGGTCATTGGCTAAGCAGGCCGAACACGATCCTGGTCGACAGCGAACAGCTCGAGTCGGGCGAAGGAATGAGCGACGATTTCAAGAAGATCGCCTCCAGAGAGATCGAGGAATTCAAGAACGAGTACCGAGCTCGTTTCCCAGGAAGGGACGTTGAGAACCTGAATGACGACGACCTGTTGAGAGAGGTCATGAACACCGTTGGCAAAGAGGGAAAACTCGGAGAGCAGGTGAAATGCGTGATCAGCGTCTCTATGCTCACAGAAGGGTGGGACGCGCAGACAGTGACACATGTGCTGGGCGTCAGGGCGTTTGGAACACAACTGCTCTGCGAACAAGTTATTGGCCGCGCTCTACGGCGTACACACTATGTGGCCGACGCAAATGGAATGTTCCCTGCAGAGTATGCTGAGGTCTACGGTGTGCCGTTCTCATTCATCCCCACGTCTGGTTCGGGAGGGGGACACATAGTCCCAGAAGGCGTCACACACGTTCAGGCGCTACCGGAACGGGAGGAGTGCGAAATCCATTTTCCAAGAGTTATCGGGTACAGAACTGAAATGCCTGGGGAACGAGTAGAGGCTCATTTCACCAGCGATTCAAAACTTGTCTTGTCGACCCGCGATGTTCCTACTAAAACCGAGAATGCGCCCATCGTAGGTTCTCATGTCTTTCATACCATGGAGGATATAGAGAGCAAGAGGGTCAATGAAGTAGCCTTCATCCTCGCTAAAACAACCTTGGAGAGGTATTTCCGGGATCAGGAAAATCCAGAAGTTGAGGATGGAGGAAAAAAGGAATGGTTCTGGCTGTTCCCTCAGATCCTCGAAATCACCAAACAATGGATGAATGATTACGTTGTGTGCAAGGATGACACGTTCATCCAGATGCTTCTGTTGAAAGATCACCTGTTCGACGCTGCCGAGCGGATCTACCGTTCATTGAGCCTGAAACAAGGCGAGGAGAATGACCGAAAGATCAGGCCGATCATTCAATCGTTCGACTCGGTAGGCTCGACTAAGGAGGTCAATTTCGATACAAGGAAGGACACGTATCGGACCCTGCCAGAGAAGTGTCACGTTTCCCATGTCGTAGCTGATACGACCTCTTGGGAGCAGAAAGCTGCCCAGTCCTTGGAATCAATGGACGAAGTGATCAAGTATGTCAAGAATGACCATCTTGGTTTTGAGATACCTTATTCCTTCCTGGGGAGGGAGCGAAAGTATCTTCCAGATTTCATCGTCGCAACTGATGACGGTCATGGAAGGAGTGACCCATTGAATCTCATCCTCGAGATCACCGGCGAGAAGAAGCCGGAGAAGGAGGACAAATCGTTCACTGCACGCAATCTATGGGTACCGTCAGTGAACAACACACGTACGTATGGCCGCTGGGACTTCATCGAGATAACCGATCCCTGGAATCTGAAAGCCAACGTCAGGGAGTTCATTAGTTCAAGGAAGGGGGCAAGCTGATGGTCAAGAAGAAAGATAGCATCGAAGTTCCGGTCGAATCGATCCGTCATAAGGACAAGAGGGTTAACATTCCCACCGAGGAGCTAAGGGACTTCGTCGATCAAGAAAACAAGCCTGAATCGATATTGTATCCACGCGACACATCACTAGACCCTCAACTCGTCTGGAAAGGGAAGGATGAACAAAACGCAAAACCGTTGTCAGTGCCCTCAGTACCCATCTACATCCAAGAGAAGATACACCCTCAAGCCATCATCGAAGACTTCTTAAAACAATATAGGGATTCGATCGGTAAAAAGACGCAGAAACAGGCAAGTCTAGACCTTTTCTCTGATTTCAACGGCCTCCCAGAAGAGTTTGACCAACGCGTCGACTTTTACCATCATGACCAACACTGGTCGAACCGGATGATCCTTGGAGATTCGCTATTGGTGATGTCCTCGCTCTCTGAAAAGGAAGGTTTGAAAGGAAAGGTCCAGATGATCTACATCGACCCCCCTTATGGGATCAAGTTCGGTTCTAATTGGCAGGTCCGTTCAACTGACAGAGATAACAAGGGCAAGAATATTGACGACGTCACTAGAGAGCCAGAACAGATAAAAGCATACCGAGATACGTGGTCTTTGGGAATTAACTCTTATCTGTCCTATTTAAGAGATAGATTTGTTTTAGCAAGAGAATTGTTGACAGAGAGTGGATCAATTTTTGTACAGATTGGGGAAGAAAACGTTCACTTAGTAAGATCAGTGCTTGATGAAGTATTTGGTCCAGATAATTATTGCTCTGTAATCACATACGCCAAAACAAAAGGTGCAACCGCTAAAGGAATTGCCTGCGTTTGTGACTACATATTGTGGTATTCAAAATCCAAGGAACAATATAAATTTAGAAGATGTATTCAACTAAAATCACTGGGCGAGGATGGAACTGAAAAATACTATCATGCTCAATCATCAAAAACGTTAGAATCAAGAATATTAACGACAGAAGAAAGGCAGGGGTTGAATAAATTATCTGAGGAATGGGCCCCCATCCTCATCGAGGACCTTACTTCACAAAGTGGTGGAGAATCTACATCCTTTGAATACTCATTTAGGGGAAAAAAGTATCTTCCCAGCACGAAACGTGGTTGGAGAACGAATCTGCAAGGTATGGAAAGGCTTGCTAAATCAGGCAGATTGACATCTCACGAAAACACTCTGATGTTTAAGAGATTTCTACAAGATTATTCCGTCAACGAGATCTCAAATCTTTGGGGTGACACGACCTCTGGGGCAAGTGCCGCAGATCCCAAAGTGTATGTTGTTCAAACGAGAACGCTGATTGTACAAAGATGTATCTTAATGTCTACAGATCCAGGTGACTTGGTTATAGACCCGACCTGCGGCTCTGGCACAACTGCTTATGTCGCCGAACAATGGGGTCGTCGCTGGATAACAATAGACACTAGCAGAGTTGCGCTAGCCTTAGCAAGAACTAGATTGATGTCGGCAAAATATCCATTCTACGTACTAGAGGACTCCCCGGAAGGTGTTGAAAAAGAATCGGAAATTGTCGGACATAAATTAGCCTTCAACAAACCAATGGGGGACATCAGAAAAGGTTTCGTTAATTGGCGTGTTCCTCATCTCACTCTAAGATCAATCGCTAACAACGAGCAGATAGATTCTATCCATAATAAATGGATAAAGAAACAAGAACCCCTCTTACATGAAATAAATAAAGTAATGGGAAAGAACTTAGAAGAATGGGAAATCCCTCGGCTTAGCAGCAATAATTTTAAACTTGAACCCCTCCTCAAACAGTGGTGGGAATTGATGAGGCAGCGTCAGAAGGAAATTGACGAAAGTATCGCCCAGACAGCTGAGACTGAAGTTCTATACGACAAACCCTATGAAGACAAAAAACGCGTTCGTGTCACCGGTCCCTTCACAGTCGAGAGTTTGTCCCCGCATCGTGTTCTTCCCACAGAAGAAAAGGAGTCCACAAAAAAGATTGCGGGCGCCGCAGGCGGGAAGGAAGATTTCGTACCAATGATATTAGATAACCTACGGCAGGCAGGGGTACAGAACACAAAGAAACATGAGAGGATCAAGTTCGATTCATTAGATCCTTTCCCGGGGGAGTGGGTCAATGCCGCAGGAACCTTCACGGACGGGGAGGGTAACAGTAAGCGTATTGCCGTTTCAATCGGACCCGAGTTTGGAACGATCAGCCCGCTACAGATCAAGAAGGCGGCGATGGAGGCGGTAAAGGGAATTCCGTTCAATGTTCTGGTTGTGTGTGGGTTCGCCTTCGATCCTCACGTCTCCGAGGAGGTAAAGAACTACGGCACGATCCAGGTCCTCGCTGTGAGAATGAGCCCGGACCTCCTGATGGGGGAGGAACTGAAGAAGACGGATTCTGCCAACCTGTTCACGGTCTTCGGAGAACCGGACATTCTGATCGAGAAGAAGGACGGGAAGATCACATTGGATATCAGAGGGGTCGACGTATACGATCCGACGACAGGAGTAATCCGCAGCTCGTCGACGGACGATATCGCCTGTTGGTTCATTGACACGGATTACAACGGGGAATCGTTCTTCGTCCGTCATGCCTACTTCACCGGGGCGGACGAGCCCTACGAGAAGCTTAAGAAGACCCTGAGGGCTGAGATCGACGAGGCAGCGTGGTCATCGATATACAGCACCAAGAGCCGGCCCTTCGACCCGCCCTCGAACGGAAAGATCGCGGTCAAGGTGATCAACCATTACGGGGACGAGGTGTTGAAGGTCTTCACTATGTAGGATTTTAGTAAAACGGCAATTTGTATGCTAGTTAAGGTGTCGTTGAAAAGAGGAGCCAAAATGGCGAGAGTCGAATATCACTAAGAACGGGGTATAATACCACCATCTTAGCCCCGTTTTCTAACAATCTTCGCTTCATCTTGCATGTATAGGCCAGTATAGGGCTATAGAAGAGTTTTGCGTGTATAGGGCATTAGTACACATCTGGGTTGTTTTCGACATTGGGCGGTTTAGGGTTGGAATCACCTATTCGCCCTCTCGGAGTATATATAAAAAAGGCTCTGACACTAAACTATCATCTCCATTTGAAATAATGGTTAGCCAGTTATTTTCTATTTATCTTCCATGAGATGGTTTTCTGGAATTTAACGTCAAGGCCTAGAATATTAATCTGAAGATTATTTGTTAATCGCTTCGCCCCTAATATCTGACGGATCTTGATTGTGATATTCCTCTGCGTTCTTTAAAGGTACCTTTTTTATAAAAATGCTTATCACAAGAGCGGCCAGAACGATGATTGCAGCGACCAAGAACATATGCGTCAAGCTGTTGCTTAGCGAGAGTCTGATGGCGTCCAAGATGGTGGCGGGAACATGAGTCGCGGCATTTGGGTTGAGTAATAGTCCGCCCAAAGTATTGACATCTGTTCCTGGAAGTGCTGATGAGGCTCCCGCTGGCAAATTCTTGTTCAGTTCCGTAATCATCTGATGGTTTACGATCGTCCCAAGCACGGTAACGCCAATCGTTGCTCCCAATTGTTGGAACAGCCTCGTAGCTGAGGTCCCGACACCCATGTCCTTCTTGGATAGGACGTTCTGGGCGGCGACGATATAATTGGCGAGTACAGCCCCCAATCCCAAACCTATTATGAAGATGAATAAGATCGCGTCGAACTGCGAACTCCCCACTCCCAATGTGGACAGCATGAACAAGCCAAGAGCGGCAACGGGCGGTCCTGCGACAAGCCACATCTTGTATCCCGTCCGCTTCAGGGCATATCCACTGATTATCGCCGTCGCAATCAGGCCGAGCATAAGCGGAATGAGCGTCTCGCCACTATTCGTGGCGCTAATTCCAACGACCGCTTGAAGGAACAATGGCATGAAAGACAGAACGGCGAACAGGCCGACTCCAGTGATGAACAATCCGATATTGCAGAGCGAGAATACCGAGTTCCTGAATAAATGCAATGGGAGCACTGGGTCTGGAGCCCGACGCTCCACCGCGATGAATGCCATAAGCATCACCACAGAAAGCATGCTGAGCCCTATGATTTCAAAGCTGCTCCACGCATATGTGGTCCCTCCCCATGTCATTACCAGGAGGAAAGATGTCAACGCTGCGGAGAGGGTTCCCATACCCAAAAAATCGATACGATTGTGGGCCATCGCCTCGATCTTGGGAAACTTCCATATTGTGACAGCTATGGCTAAAATACCCACCGGCAGGTTCACGTAGAACACCCAGCGCCAGTCCAAGTTATCAACGATGAAACCACCGATGAAAGGACCGATGACGCTAGCCAAGCCCCCTATTGCCCCCAGGATCCCCTGGATCTTGCCCCTGTCGACGGGAGCGTAGAAGTCAGCCACGGTAGCCACGGCCACCGGCAGCAGCACCCCGGCACCGATCCCTTGGATGAAGCGGAATGCTATTAGTTCGTCCATACTCTGTGCCATTCCCGAAAGCACTGAGCCCAACAGGAACACGATAATTCCCGCCATAAATACTGGCCTGCGGCCATAACTGTCGCTCATCTTTCCGGCGATGGGCACAGTGATGGTAGAGGCCAGCAGATAAGCGGTGATGACCCACGCGAACAGACTGATACCTCCTAATTCCCCTATAATCTTGGGAAGGCTGGTTCCCACCACCGTCTGGTCGAGACTGGCCAGGAGCACTCCCAAAGCTAGGCCGACCATGATATACGTCTTCCTCTTGGTTTCATTATGATCTTCGTCGGAAGGAAGGCAATTGTCGACCGATTCCTCCGTCGTTTTCTTGGTTCTGATTCTCATTTGCCTCGCCCTGTGCTCAGGTGGTGGTCTAGCTCCATCGACGTTATTTGCCGCTGAGGGCTGAACAAGACCCGAGCCTATGAGTCTGACAATCTTTATACTCTTGATGCTACTATAGTAGTAACATGAATGAACCGACAACTGGCCTTATGAGGCTCGGCCTTACAGAATATGAGGCAAGAGCCTACATCGCCGTTGTCTGCATCGGCGAGGGAGGCGTCGGCGAGATTAGTCAGGAGAGCGGAATACCCCGGGCTAGGGTATACGACATCATGGAGAGGTTGGCGGGAAAAGGGTTCGTGGAGATCGGGAACTCAAAACCGCTCCGCTACAGAGCGAACGATCCTAAGAGGGTGCTGCAAGGCATACTCGTAGAGCTGGAGCATTCCGTGAACGACATCACGCTCCAGCTTGAAAAGAAGAAGAGAAGGACCTCGAAAAGCCTCACCCCCGTTTGGCTCATTCCTGACGAACGGGGGATAGACACCAGGCTCAGGGAATTGCTAGATTCTTCACCCAACAGTGTTTCTCTGGTTGCGCCCTCAAGATGCCTGCTCCTAAAATATGCATCTGTCCTTTCGGAACTTTCCAATCACATCAAAGTCACGGTTGTGATCGATCATGATGCGGAAGGATTCCGGGGCCTTCTCGGAGCGACAACCATCATGAAACCTAATAGCCCATTGCTGTCCTCGAAAGGTGGGTTGCGCGTCCTAAACTTTCCATCACAGAGGGGTGAACGGGCCGTCAAGATCGAACTCATCGTAATATCTGATTACGGATCGATGGTGATTTATAAAGAAGAAGAGGAACGTATGGCGATGGGCATTGATGATTCAATTATCGATTCATATCTCAGGTCATCGATGAAAGATATCATTCAGAATTCGAAAGCCGTGTTAGATACTTAGAATGAGTGCAGCCCGTGAGAGTGTTTTCGATATTATTCTCCAAATGCAGCCTTATCCATTTACTTCTATCCAATACATATTCGGGACCTCTGCCAACATCAGATGATTTTTGGTAACAATTCTATCATCACACAACAACACCTTCTGAAAAGGAAGAAAAAGATAAGAGGTTTCAGTCGAATTTCCAACCTCTGAGATTATTTCCTTGACTATCTAGATGGGTTGGGAATCCAATCCCTATACCCGCACTCTTGGTTTAGTCATTCTAAGTGAAACCGGCACTCAATCTTAGGCGAACATTTGTATATCAAGGCCTTGACGCTAAACTCCAGAAAATCTCATGGAAGATAAATAGAAAATGACTGGCTAACCATTATTTCAAATGGAGATGATAGTTTAGCGTCAGAGCCTAAAAAAACATAAAAATTAAGTAAGATGGTAAGAGAGGAGCCCTTGTTTTTATAAAACCTATGAATCTCATCGATTTAGGAAAGAAATGAAGGACCGGGATGGACGAGGCGTTGCGAGCGCCCCGTCCCGGTCTCCATCCGAGCAGGAGGAAGACAACTATGACAAATGTCAATGGGATAGATAAGAGCATCGCCCAGCTCCCGATGAGCGGCGCGATAATCGTCCGCGGACCTTACACGGACGTTGCCAGGGTTTTGAGCGAAATCGAGAATACGCTACCAGATGGGTGCAGGATTGCCTACGTTCATTATTCTCCTGCCCCCCTGAGGATTGTTGAGGAGGGAGTGAAATGAACACTAGGGCGGTCCATCTTTTCAGAACCTGGTGGCGCAACTCTTCTCGTCCAGGTTCATGGTAGGTTGTTTAATGTGTCCGGGGAAAGAATCAAGTGGACCCCAAACACATGGAGGGGATAGGTATGCCGTACAAGGAGCGGGACGCGTTCCACCGGCATCAGAGAGAGTGGTTAAACTCCTTAAGACCGAAAGATGCAGATCTCTTGGAAAATCAGAATGGTATTGTCGGGAAACTGACAATTCGAAAGTACGAGAGATATGTGGAAGAAGCAGGCGATATCCTGGGATTTCCGAACCCGAAGGAGATCACATCCGAGCAAATGAAGTCCTTGGAATCGGAGATGATTGGAGTGGGATCGACCATCGGCCAGAAGACGACCATGGTCCGGGCATTCTTACTGTGGTGCGGGAACAAGGGCGCATCCAAGTGGAGAATATCTGTCCATCAGAACATCCAACGAGGAGGGATATTCCTCCGCGAACCTCAAGTGGCGAAGATCAGGAACATGGCGAAGGATATTGGACTAATGACCGAGCTGATCTATTCGCTGGGTGTGGACAACGGCCTACGCTCAATGGACATGTGCAGACTGACTGTGGAGAATGCAGAAGAGTTCATAAAGACAGGCGAATCGGAAATCCTCGGCAAGGGGCGAAACGGTGGGAAGGTGGCACTTCAACATCTGAACAAGATGACAGCGCCACTGCTCCAACTCTGGATGAAGGTCAGGTGTTCGATGGTAAAGAGGACAGGGACCGACACGCCATATCTCCTATGCAGGGTAGAGCACCGGAAGAAAGGAGATTACCTGGTTCCCTTGACATGGGATTCGGTGAGCATGACGATGGAGAACCTTTCAGAACAGTCCGGTATAAAGTTCAAAACTCACGATCTGCGAAGGACCTGTGGAAACAGGTTATGGCGCAGGGGTGTTCCAATCGAGACTATCGCCTCGATATTGAGACACGAGGATTGCGGGACAACCTTCAGGGCGTACATCGGTGTACAGTCGGACGATATGCGAGCTGCGATGGACAAGCTCTCAGATCCTCCAGAAGAAGATATGACGGTCGTATTGGAAGGGCCGGCAAAGGACCTGCGCGTGCAAGAGCTCCTGGAAGAACTCTTGGTATTGACAGGCAAAACTGGCCCCTCAAGGCGAAGCCAGGCATAGGGCCCGGAACAAATAGCTTTCCCCGGTACGACTCCTCATTTCCTCAACAAGACGATGCTCCTCGGGTACAGTCCGTGGTGCTGGTAGAATGGAAGGACCTCCTCGTTCCCCCAAAGGACCGATGTGCGGACCTCTCTCACGTCGTGCTCGTCGATCCAGTCCAGGGCGCCATCGATGAGCTTCCCACCCAACCCCATGCCACGATATCCTTCTGCGACGTAGATGGAATCGATCTCGGCGATGCCATCCAGCCCGACGGTGGATACGCAATATGCCACATCCTTCGGCTCGGATGTCCCGGAAAGGCTTACGATCTGGACCAGGATGTGGCCTCCGACCGACTTCTCCAGCAGGCCCATTCTCCTCGACTCGAACTCCATGTCCCGGACCAGGTCCGAGAAATGGGCGGATCTCAAAGAGTGAAGGTCCCTGAGCTCGCACCAGAGCGGTTCGATCCGGGGAAGCAGGTCGGCACCGCCGATCATCAGCACGGTATCCATGGTACAGGATTCACAGCCGTAAAGATAATGATGTTGCGGTGCTTCTCGCATGCCTATCAGCATGCTTGGCATGCCCAGGAATCGGATAGCTCTGGTAAACTGGCATGTTGCCATTACATCAATCTTATATAGGAAAACACTAATCTAGCCTTCCCGTCGTTATAACTGTATTTAGGTGATTAATCATGGCACGCAAGCCCGGAAGGATGTACCGTCAGATAAGAGGTCAGGCATACTGCCGCAGGGAATACATGGGTGGAGTTCCTGCCAACCGTATCAATACCTATGACTTGGGAGTCCCGAACGGCGACTTCGCCGTCACTATCGAATTGAAGGCCAAAGAGCCCTGCCAGATCAGGCACACCTCGCTAGAGGCGGCCCGTATCTCCGCAAACAGGCTACTCGCCAAGAACGCCGGTGCCACCGGATACCACTTGAAGATAAGACCGTACCCGCACCACGTCCTACGTGAGAACAAGCTCGCAACCGGGGCAGGCGCGGACCGTGTCTCGAGCGGCATGAGGGCGGCATTCGGAAAGGCGGTCGGTACCGCTGCCCGTGTCCAAGCCGGCGACATCCTGATGATCGTGAGGGTCCCGATAGCGTCACTCACGGCCGCCAAGGATGCGTTATGGAGCGCTTCGATCAAGTTGCCCACGCCGACCTACATGAAGATCGAGCAGAACGGCGAGATCATCCACTAAACTTTTTAATGGGTGCTCCTCTTTCTGAACAGGAGCGCCCCATGTACGATTTTCATTTTGACGATATCGCCAATTTCGTGACCCGAAAGGGCGCTAGGACCGTCGTTCTCCAGATGCCCGAGGGCCTGAAGGTCTATGCCCAACAGATCGCATCCGAGATCGAGTCCCGGACCAGGGCCAAGTGCCTGATTCTTGGAGATCCTTGTTACGGCGCCTGCGATGTCTACTCCGACTACCGCAACCTGGGGGATGTCCTGGTCCACATCGGTCACGCCGAGATACCGTCCATGAACATCGGTGACCGAGTGCTGTTCATCGAGGTCGGTTTCGACTTCAACGTAGCCGATCTGTTGGAGAAAGCGGCACCGAAGCTCAAGGACAGGATAGGCATATTTACCACCATCCAGCACCTGAGACAGGTCCCGGAAGCAACGCAGTGGCTTTTAGATCATGGCAAGACGGTCAAGGTCGGCATGGGGGACAGCCGCCTCAAACGGGAAGGACAGGTACTGGGCTGTAACGTGACCGCGGCAACCAATATCGACCACGAAGTGGAGCAGTACATTTACATCGGTAGCGGGAACTTCCATCCGCTGGAAGTAGCCATCGAGACCAACAAGCAGGTCATCGTGCTCGATCCGGTCATGAACGAGGTCAGAGAGCTGGAGGGGTTGAAGGACAAGATCCTTCGCCAGCGGCACGGGGCGATCGCCCGGTGCCACGATGCCAAGGATTTCCTCATTATCGTCTCATCCAAGCCGGGCCAGAACCGCCTATCGATGGCGCTCGACATCAATGACAAACTTCTTACAAAGGGATTGAGTTCGGACATCGTCATCATGAACGAGGTTCGTCCCGACTATCTTCTGGCCTACCATGCAGACGTCTACGTCTCTACTGCCTGCCCGCGGCTGGCGATCGATGATTACCTTCGTTATCCGAAACCGATCATCACTCCGGTAGAGCTTGAGATCGTCCTGGGCGAAAGATCATGGGAAAAATATCGTATGGACACGATCCTGGGATGAGCGTACTGGCGTCGCCCTGTTAAAGGAAGCCTCCAGATCTGGAGCATTGCTGACCCACCACAATAATCGAATAGTGCCAGGTCCATCGACCTTCGTCATGGTCAGTCCCGAGCTCATTTTCAAAGTTGCCAAGAACGCCGAGAGGAAGATCGGCATCGGCGTTGGGTCCAGCGAAGAGAATGTCGAATCCAGTGTTACCATTGCGAATGCGAGCAAGTATGGCGTGACCACAATTTTCGATGATGCCGAAGAACTCGTTTCCGCGCTGAAGAAAGGGGAGATCGACGCGGCCGTCAGAGGAACGCTGGATTCCAAGGACGCTATGTCCGCGGTGAAGAGGGCGTTCGGCCTGGACCACGTTCTACGCGTCGCCTTGTTGCAGCCCCGGGGGGGTTCCATATTCTTCCTGGCCCCGGTCGGTGTAGACGAGGGATGGAGCGTCGAGCAGAAGGTAGAGATCATGCAGCTGGGCTCCAAAATGATTCGCCGGATGGGTGTGGACCCGGTCATCGGGATAATGTCCGGAGGCAGGGTCTCGGACAAGGGAAGATCGCCGATGGTCGACCGTTCCATTGACGACGCGGTGGAGGTTGCACGGATCGGAACGGAACAGGGTCTGGACGTCGTTCACTGCGAGATCCTGATCGAGGAAGCGGTAAAGACCAAGAACTTCCTCATCGCGCCGGACGGCATCTCTGGCAATCTGATATTCAGGACCATGCACCTGGTGGACGGTGGAAGGTCGATGGGGGCGCCCATCGTCAACCTGGACAAGGTGTTCGTCGACACATCCAGGGCGAAGGTGTCGTTCGTGGATTCCATCGCTTTGGCATCGGCGCTGCTGGGCGACCCGTCGGCAAGGCGTGGGCATCCTGGAGGATCTCCTGGCGGTCACCCGCCGGCAAGAAAAGGCTAATAGGCAAGGAGGGAATAGAGAATGGATAACATGCGTCTCGAGATAGATGGGGAGCACGCGGGTGTCAAGTTCTCCGCCTGCCATTTCATCGCCGGTCACGAGAAGTGCGGTCGACTTCACGGTCACTCGTATGTCGTCAGCATCAAGCTTCACGGCTCGATCGGCGAGCACGGGATGATAATGGATTTCATTCCGCTGAAGAAAGCCCTCAGAGATATAGCCGACGACCTGGACCATCGCGTCCTGATACCGGCGAACTCGAAGAGGATAACGGTTTCCGTGGGTGAGGAGGTATTCGTCAAGGCGGACCATAAACGGTATGTGTTCCCGGCTGAGGACGTGGTCCTTTTGGACACAGAAGAGTCGAGCGCAGAAGAGCTATCACGTTTATTCTTATTGCGGTTGCTGGAACAGGTAGACTTTCCAGAGAACGTCTCACGCCTCGAAGTGGGCATAGACGAGGAACTTGGTCAGAGCGCCTGGGCCACTCATGATCTTCGGTGATCTGAAATGAAAGCTGTTTCATTGTTGTCCGGAGGGCTCGATTCAACGGTTACGTTGGCGTACGCCCTGTCTGAAGGATTTGAGGTCGTCCCGTTGACCATCAGGTATGGCCAGAGGCACGTCCGGGAGTTAGACGCGGCGAAGGCGGTGGTCAAGCACTATGGGCTAAAGCACCATGTGGTCATGGACCTGGACCTGAGCAGTTTCCGCAGCGCGCTGACCAGGAGCGACATCCCGGTCCCGGAAAGGAGCTCGACCGCCGATATCGGCGACGACATCCCCATAACCTATGTCCCGGCCAGGAACATCATCTTCCTGAGCATCGCAGCCGGTCTGGCGGAGAGCGTGGATGCGGATAGGATATTCATCGGGGCCAACGCCATCGACTATTCCGGTTATCCGGATTGCCGGCCGGAGTTCTTCCGTGCGTTCGAAACGGTCCTCAAGGTAGGAACAAAGGCTGGTGTGGAAGGTGCTCCGATCATCATAGAGCATCCCATATTGCGTTCGACCAAGGCGGACATCGTTCGTCTGGGCAAGAAATTGAAGGCGCCTCTGGAATTGACCTGGAGCTGCTACCAGGGCGGGGAAAAGGCATGTGGTAAGTGCGATTCCTGTCTCCTCAGGCTCAAAGGTTTCGAAGATGCCGGATATAGGGACGAGATTGACTACGAGTGATATTTCATGAAGATATGCGAGATTTTCCGGTCGCTCCAGGGCGAAGGCACGCTAATAGGCACTCCGACCGTGTTCGTGCGCACATCCGGCTGTAATCTGGAATGTGCGTGGTGTGACACCCCCTATTCCAAAAAGGAAGGGGACGAGATGACCATCCCGGAGATACTGGACGAGGTCAAGGCCTTCGAGATCCACCATGTATGTGTGACCGGCGGGGAGCCCCTGTACCAGAAAGAATCAGTGAAGCTCATCGACGAGCTGCTCAAGGCTGGTTACCATGTCTCGGTGGAGACGAACGGATCGATATCGCTCGAAGACCTGCCCTGCTCGATGAACATGCTGATCAGCATGGACATCAAATGCCCCTCGTCGGGGATGGCCGACCAGATGGACCTGACCAACCTGGAACTCCTTTCGCCCATCGACCAATTGAAATTCGTGGTGGCCGACCGGGAGGACCTGATGTATGCGGCCAAGATGCTCAAGGACCACAAGGTCGAATGCACCGTTATCTTCACACCCGTCGGAGGTCTGGACCTGGAACCGGTCGCCGACTTCGTGCTCAAGAAGAAGCTCAACGTGAGGGTCCTGCCTCAACTGCACAAGTTAATCTGGGGCGACAAAAGGGGCGTTTGATCCTCAAACGATATTGTTCCGGAACATTTCGGCCGGTATGCACAGATCGAATTGAGTTCCCTTGTCTCTAGGCACCTCGACGATCGCAATGTTCGTTATTGCCAGGATGGCCTTGGAAAGGAATAGGAGGGCGATCGATATACTCTGTCTCGGTTTGGCAAGGATTATATATAATATGAAAGTTACTGCTTATCCCGTAAGGCAAGGAATGGTAATGAGCGCTATCCACAACAGTATCTACTGTCTTTTGCGTCTCTAGTGCGACTCATCGCTGCGACCCAAGCCTTCAGAGGTGGTTATAATGGACGACCTTCGAACGAACGATAGTCAGAACTCGGAAAACATCGAGAATTGCAGGAAGAGCATCTATACTAGCCAGTTCAACAGCTTTGCCCTGTCCGACTCGTTGCCGAAGAAGATCCTGATATTCGATACCACTCTACGGGACGGGGAGCAGACCCCCGGAATAGCCCTTTCGGTGGATGACAAGGTGAAGATCGCAGTAGCCCTGAACGACCTGGGCGTCGATGTCATAGAAGCCGGTTTTCCGATCACCTCAGCGGGCGAACGGGAAACGATCCGGAAGATAGTGGCGTTAAAGCTCAACGCCAGGGTGTGCGGCCTGGCCAGGGCGACAAAGGTCGACATAGATTCAGTGATCGATTGCGGTCTTGACTATGTCCATACGTTCATCGCCACTTCGGACATTCACCTGAAATACAAGCTCAAAATGACCCGCGAGCAGGTACTTGCCAAGGCGGTGGAGACGGTCGAGTACGCCAAGTCCCACGGCCTTACCGTAGAGATGTCCTGCGAGGATGGCACCAGGACCAGCCTGGAATTCCTCAAGCAGATGCACACTGCGGTTCAAGATGCCGGAGTGGACAAGATCAACCTGCCTGACACTGTCGGGACAATGTCCCCGGCGGCGATGGAGATACTGGTTTCCGAAGTGATGAAGTTCACAAAGGTGCCACTGGCGATCCATTGCCATGATGATTTCGGACTGGCGGTGGCGAACTCCCTTTCGGCCGTTAGGCAGGGTGCCAGGCAGGTGCACGTATGCGTCAATGGACTGGGCGAACGGGCAGGGAACGCCGCCCTGGAGGAAGTGGTCCTAGGGCTGATGGCGTTCTACGATATCCATACGAACGTGGACACCAAGCGTATCGGCTATACATCCAAGCTCGTCTCCCGGATCACTGGCATACCCATCCCGGACAACAAGCCCATCGTTGGGAATAACGCCTTCGCGCATGAGTCTGGGATACATGTGCATGGCGTACTCCAGGACCCGTCGACCTATGAGGCGTTCTGTCCAGAGCTGGTCGGGATGCAACGCACGATCAGGCTTGGGAAGCACAGCGGGGCGCATTCGATCAAG
>JBEKDM010000041.1:0-17473 GCA_050014375.1 Methanomassiliicoccales archaeon
CGGCGGCCGGGGCCCTTCTCCTAAGGGAGTATGCCTCGAAGGTCTACTGGGTGGCAAGAGAGAACAATGCCTCTGAAGAGCTTAACGCCCAACTAAATGCCACCGATATTGAAGTTCTAATACCAGCCTGGCCAGCCAAGATCCTGGGTACCGACGTGGTTAACGCAGTGGAACTGAAGGACGGTAGGAAACTGGACGTCAACGGTGTCTTCATCGAGCTAGGCGCGAGAGGCTCGGCCGATCTGGCGATGGACGTCGGCATCGTGCCTGATGAAAAGGGTTTCATCAAGGTCGATGCGGATTGCAGGACGGAGCAGGCGAACGTCCTGGCATGCGGCGACGTGACCGGGCTCCCATGGCAGATGGCCAAGGCGGTCGGACAGGGATGCGTGGCCGGCACGACTGCGGCGAACATGATCAGGAAGGAGTCAGAGTAAATGTCGATGGTGGACGAGCTGGTCGGCGGCATCCTCCGGAGCGAAGAGGGCTTTAGGGAGGCATTGCGCAAGATACTGGAGCAGGAGCTTAAGGTCAGCGTGCCGGAGTTCTGTGATAAGACCGGACTTTCGCCATCCACCGTTTACAAGATCCTGCAGGAACAGCGCGAGCCCAACCTCCGTACCGTGCGAGCAGTGATCAAGGCGGTCCGGAAGATGGACACCTATCCGGGCGGGGAGTTCATCGCCGTCATCGCCACAAAAAGCGTGCTGGTGAAGATCGAGGAGCGGATAATACAGGTCGGCGACAGGAACGTCAAGGTGAAGGAGTATCCGGCCCTCACCATGGAGGATGCCATAATCGCGGCCGTCAAGGCGGAGCGGGACGGCGCCCTGGCGATCGTTTGCGCCCCGATCATCGCTCCGACCATCGAACAGATATTGACCATTCCGGTGAGCGTGGTCATTCCGAAGGACAGCGTGAAGCGCGCGATCGAGGTCGCTGCCTCTAAGGTGCTTTGATCAGGCGAGCGTCTTCGGGGCGGAAATTACTTCCTGTTCAAGTTCTGCCAGGATGCGTTTCCTCAGGTTTGCGAACTCTACACTGGCCCTATCCCTTGGCCGTTCGGTCTTGATCTCGAATATCTCCTTTATGTGGCTTGGGCGGGTTGTTAGGACTATTATCCTGTCTGCCAAGTAGACTGCCTCATCGACCGAATGAGTAATGAATACTACCGTCTTCTGCGTTTCCTTCCAAATGCGAAGCAGTTCTTTTTGCATAAGGTTCCTTGTCTGTGCGTCCAGGGCGCCGAACGGTTCGTCCATCAACAAAATCGTCGGCTCGTTCGCCAGCGCCCTGGCGATGCCTACCCTTTGTTTCATTCCTCCGGACAATTGATAGGGATGATAGTCCTCGAAACCGTTCAGACCGACCAAGTCGATGAACCTCTGGCTGATTTTCGTTCTCTCTGCAGATGGGACTTTCTTCACTTCGAGCCCGAACTCTATGTTCTTTCGAACCGTTCTCCATGGGAATAGGGCGAATTCTTGAAAAACCATTCCCCGATCCGAGCCCGGTTTGGAAATAGGATTACCGTTCAATAAAAGCTCACCAGAGGTTGGAGATTCCAGTCCGGCAATCATTCGCAATAAGGTGGTCTTTCCGCATCCTGAGGGTCCTAGAATGCATACGAACTCTCCCTCATTGACATCGAGATTGAAATCTTCGATGGCGACCATTTCCCCGTCCTCTTTGGGGAATGTCTTGTGGAGATTCTTGATGCTGAGTATCATTTGATCCCCATCCTGTGGGCGAGGCGTTTTTCCGCTATTCCGCTCAATCCTGTCGTGGAAATTCCGAGCAACGCTATCCAAACTATTCCTGCGAACATGCCAGGATAGTCTCCGGCGTTGCTATGGGTATAGATGTAGTATCCGATACCGCCGCCGAGCGACCCGATCATCTCGGCTGCCACGATGCACATCCAGCCGATTCCTAGTCCGATCCTGATGCCTGTCATGATGTAGGGGACGGTGTATGGCAAGATCACCTTGGAAAATATCGACACCTTGCCAGCTCCTTGGGTCCGTGCCGCATCCAGGAGGATTGGGTCGACACTCCTTACCCCGAAATATACGGACGACATGAGCGGGAAGAACACTCCGATGAAGATGATGAAGACCGGCCCCCAGAAGAATCCCAATGCGATCAGGAAGACCGGCACCCAGGCGATCGGGGGTATCGGCCTGAACAGTTCGATGATTGGTTTCAGGAGAGAATCGAATATCCTTGAGAATCCCATGAGCAGACCGATGGGGACGGCAAGAACGAAGGCCAGTGCAAAGCCATAAGCGAACCGCTGAAGTGAGGCAAAAATATTCTGCCACATGTAGTTCCCTAAGAAAGGGTCGACCTGCGTGAATCCTTTGATAAATGCATCATAGACCTTGTCCGGTGTCGGGAAGTAATCGATATTGTAAAGCAGGGCAGCGACCCACCAGATCAGAACGAAGCCTGCCAGGGAAATGATGATGAAAATCAGGGACTTGATGTTCTTTTTGCCAAAGCCTTTCTTTAATTGCTTATTGATCTTTTCTAAAGCTTTGGTCATGGACAACCATCCTTGAGTGGTTTAAGAAATAAAAAGGTTTGTTAAAAGGGGTTTCTGGCCATCATGTACCAGCAAGTTTTACCGTAAATCCCTGTTGCTGTGCGTAGTACATGAACAGCAGGTGCTGGATGGAGCCCGGTCCCGGAGTTCCTACGATCTTACCTTCCAGCTGGGCGAAGTCGGTTATGCTGTTGCTGGCGACAATCGCCGATCCTTCGGAATTGACCAATCCTACGATCTTAACGTTGACACCGGCGTTGATGACCTTCAGGAGCACTGGCGGTGCACCCAAGTATCCCATGTCAATCGAGGAAGCGGCGAACGCGTCCATCTCGGCAGGTCCATTTACGTAACCAGCGAGATTGGGGCTGGTCACATGAACGCCGTATTTCTCGAACAGGCTGACGCCTCCACCCACAGTTGCATTGGATGCAACCAGCCGAGCGAACTGGTGAAGGTCACCGGCTAAGTAGCCCATGCTCACGTTGTAGATGATATGGTCAACAGGCTGAACGAGTAGGGCCTGGGCATAATATGACTGGTCGACCAGATGGTTGACGTAATCTGCAGGGCCAGTGTATCCCTTCGATGTGATGTTGACCGTATACTGGTTCAATGCTTGGAAGTCCGTCGTGAAGTTCACGAACCAGTTCTTGTCTGCAGTGGTGACCTGAGTATCGTATCTGGTGTGTGTCAATGAGTCGTTGACGACATCCGTCGACCTTGCGCTGAATTGAGAACCGATCGTGACCAGTAGGGTATAGTTAGCACTACCCGGATGGGCTGCTGCATCCAACAACCAGTTGGTCGCATCGATGTCAGCCCGGAGAACGGCCGCGACAGCTCCGGGGTTGTTCTGGGCAAATGACGAGGACACCGCGAGAACGCAGCAAGGGTGGCTGTCCCATATTTGATTGGACCATATCAGCACATGACCTGTCCCAGCAAGGACGGAATCATCGACGAACGGTTCCCAGCTTACTCCCGCAGCGATGGTTCCATTTGCGATCGCTGCCTTCTGGTTACCTGGTGCGACTTGTTGCCAATAAATGACCTTGCTAGAAGTGGTTGAATTGTTGGTCATAACTGCCACAGCTATGACCCCAGTCACCGCTAAGACCGCCACGACCACTGCGATTATTGCAGTTGTTTTCTTGACCATGAGAATACCTATTTCTCTCAAAACAGGGACCATATAAATTACTTCCTCCCATAGAGGTAAAACGTATCCTCTTTGTACAATCTACATCACTATTATCACAAAAAGGAATCAGTCGGTAGATTAGGTCCGAACCTGCTCCCGTTGGTTGGAACAATCACTACGAACGGAACTAGATAGTAAAAGAATAGGCGCGGTCTTAACAATAATGTTCATTAGCTTAATGAATATCATCAGGCCGATTGATATGTTCGAACTCAGCATCGTCAGCAACACACCGCTGACGCCCATCAGGGACCTAGATGAGGTAGCATTGCAGTTCCTGCAGCAGATCGGTTACATACCGAAAGGCTATGATCCCAAGACCGAGGTCTCCAACGTACAGGACAGCGTCCCATACAGGATGTTCACCGATTGCTTTCTACGCAACATAAAGCGGGTCTGGCTGGTGGAGGAGATGGCCGTTGAGCTGAAGACAACCAAACCTACGATCTACCGCCATCTGAACAAGCTCAAGTCCATGGACATACTCGAAGAGGTCGACACGGAAAGGGACGGTGGCAAGAAGAAGGGCTATCGTGTCCGTTATGGTGACCTGTCGAAGGCTTGGTCCTTTACCGAGGCCAACGTGGAGATGGCCATGAAGAACTACCGCCAGACGGTGGACCACATGCAAGATCTAGCCAACAGGGAGTGATGATATGGAAGAGGAGAAGTATCCGAGCAAACTGACCAAGGGAAGCAAGTACCGCATCATCAGTCGGGGTGGGAAGGATGAGCAGTTCGTCTCCATCGGGGAGTTCATGGGATATGTTCAATTCGGACAGGACTCGGGCCTGTGCCTGAAGCTCCTGTCGGAGGACCAGAAGATGGACGGGATGCTGCGCATCATTCCGGCCATGTCCGTGCTGATCATTGACGTCTTGAACTATAAGCACGAGGAGGACCGCCTGAAAAAGGAACCCGACTCGATCTTCTACAACTGAGAGGGCGAGAACTTCCTCATGGGCGAAGTCACCGAATATCACCAGAAGCTCCTGCGGATGATCCTGGATGGGGAGATAGCCGACAAGGACGCACTGCAGCGGGCCAAGGTCGATCTCTGCCGCCGGTATGCGCTACCGGGGGTTCCCAGGAACTCGGAAACGCTGGCGTTGGCCTCGGAGGTAGAGTGGCCCATAGTGATCAATATTCTGCGAAGGAAACCGGTGCGCACGCTCAGCGGTGTTGCTGTGGTGGCGGTGATGACTTCTCCCGCGCCTTGCCCGCATGGCAAGTGCATCTTCTGCCCCGGCGGTGTGGACAACAACTCACCACAATCGTACACTGGCAAGGAGCCGGCGGCGTTGCGCGGAGCGAACTACGAGTTCGATCCGGAGCGTCAGGTCCGCGGCCGGATGGAACAGCTGAAGATCATCGGCCACGAGACTGAGAAGGTGGATCTGATCATCATGGGCGGCACGTTCACTTCGCGTGAACGGTCCTACCAGGACGAGTTCGTCAAGCGCTGCTTCGACGGTCTGAACGGAGAGGTCTCCGAAACACTGACCGAAGCGCAGGCCAGGAACGAGACCTCCGAGCACCGTTGCATCGGGATGACCGTGGAGACCAGGCCGGACCAGTTCAAGACCGAGATATGCGAGAACGTGCTTCGCCTGGGCACGACCCGCGTCGAGTTCGGGGTGCAGATACTGGACGATAGCATCCTTGCTTCGGTCAACCGTGGTCATGGCGTTGGCGCAGTTACCGACGCCACCAAGGTGGCGAAGGACGCGGGCATCAAGGTCTGTTATCACGTCATGCCGGGGCTGCCCGATTCCAGCATGGAAAAGGATGTGGGATCGTTCCGTACGATGTTCGACGATGAGCGGTTCCGCCCCGACATGGTCAAGATCTATCCGACGCTGGTGGTCAAAGGGACCAAGCTGTACGACATGTGGCTGAACGGTGAATATGAGCCTCTCGACACCGAGGAGGCTACCGAGATAATCTCGGAGATGCTACGCCTGGTGCCGAGATGGGCCAGGGTACAGCGCATCCAGAGAGATATACCAGTTCCCCTCATCGAGGCTGGGGTGGACAAAGGTCACTTGAGGGAATTGGCCGAGGCCCGTCTGAAGAAGAAGGGGAGTAATTGCCATTGCATCCGCTGCCGGGAGGTCGGGCTAAAGGGGATCACCGCCTTCGACAGGAAGGAGGTCGAGCTCAGGACCGAATCATACAGGGCTTCGGGTGGAATCGAGGACTTCATCTCGCTGGAGCTGCCGGAGCAGGACGGGCTGGTGGGCTTCGTCCGACTGAGGTGCGGGGAAGGGACCGATGCCCTAGTCCGGGAGCTCAAGGTCTTCGGACTGATGGCCAAGATCGGTCAGGACGGCAACGTGCAGCACCGGGGCTTCGGCAAGGAGCTGCTGGCTGAGGCGGAGCAGAGGTCCAAAGAACGTGGCTACAGAGGGCTCCGGGTCACCAGTGGCGTGGGCGTACGCGGGTACTACGCTTCGTTGGGCTACGAGCGGGCCGGGGCATACATGACAAAGCAGCTCTGAATCTCAGATATCGAATATCAGGCCAGTATGTAATTCATGATAGACATTACCCAGCTCGTCCTGCAAGATCTTGGATGCCTCGGCTCCGGTGCAGTGACCGCCATAGATCTGAGCACATCCCAGGCGTACTAGCTCCCTTCCCATCTCCCGGACCATTTCGGATGTACCCGACATGGCTGAGTGCCTCGGGTCAGTTATCTGATGGAAGCCTCCTACCACCGCCTTGATGCGTTCGTTCGGGAACCCGGACCTGGCCGCACTGACCATGTTAAGCACGCCCGAGTGGCCACATCCGCTGAAGATCGCGATCCCGTCATCTTCCCTGACCACCAGGGCGATCTCGTGGTCGAATGGATCCTGGAGCAGACGGTCTCCACGTTTTACTTTCAATGCCAAATTCCCCGCAGGTCGGTCATATGTCTTTGGAAACGATGCGATCAGGTGGATGTTCGATGATATCTCCATGGAATCCCTGACCCAGCGCAACCGACCTTCGTTCTTGCCCAGCATCTCCCGGTCGAGCCCGATGTACCTGCATTCCTGCCCCCTTTCAGCGAAGAATTCGTCATCAGCGCCCTCCTTAAGGTATAAAGGCGCCTTCGAGTTCACGCTAAAGAACGCCTCTAACCCCCCTCCGTGGTCGTAATGGCCATGGGATAGGATGACCAGGTCGACGTCGTCCAGGTCATAACCCAAGATACGGGCGTTGCCGACGACCGCATTGGAAGGACCGGTATCGAACAGGACCTCGTTATCCAGGTTCGAAATCCCCAGGGACAGTCCATGCCCGGAGACAAGGCCATTAGGTCCCGGAGAGTTATCGATCAAGGTTGTGACGCGCATGTTGTCTCATATGTTACTGACCACATAACTGATTGTTTTTAGGATCAATCGATGATTCAAGGGATCGAATAGATATGGAAAGTTAGAATAAGAGATGCAATTTCCGGTCCAGTCGTCGTCGCGATGTCTTTACCAGCGCGCCTGTTGAGGGATAATCCTAAATGCCCACCCGCACATTCCCTCAGCGGTGGTTTCATGGGATGCGTGGTGTGCGGTTCTCCGACCCGGTCTGGGTCGTTGTTGTGCGGTAAGTGCTTTGGGAGATTGGGGGAACCCGTCTCGCTTGTCCCAAGGCTGATGGACCCCAACGCTGACCAGCGTTTCGTGCCCCAGCGCAGCGCTACCATGATGATAGGGCCTCTGGTATCGCCCGAGGTGAAGTTCTCGAAGGGCACTGAGCCAGCTCTCACTTTCCGCACCATGCTCACCGATCAGGACCGATCACGTATCCCCTCGTATGTTGACATGTACCTGGACGGGGTCGGTGTACCGCTGCACCTGACCGGGTTCGAGAGGATACCGAAACGGGAGCTCATATCGTCCATGATCTGGAACTGCGAATCGCTCGAGTATGATACCGAGTTCTGGGCCCGGGCCAGCCTCCGGATTGGCAACCTGTATGCACTGTCGGCCTCCAGGATCAGGTATTTGACCGTCGATCCCAAGGACCTAAGGGAACTGATGGAGAAACACGCAGCACTGGCCCGGAAATTCTACTCCCGTTCCGCCAGGTTCCCCAGGTTTGACCTCATCGCTAAGGGCAACTCGGCCTTGCTGGACCATTGGATGGGCGATCCCGATAAAGCCACCGCGATCCTGGAAGAACTGGTGACATCCCCGATCAACGCCGATAACGCCCCGTTCGTCGTTCAGAGGTCGATCGTCCTGCTGGAGACGGGCCAGATGGGCAGCGCCAGGGACGCACTTTCCTCGATCCCGGAAAATTTGCGGAGCCCGCTCGTCAAGCGCATGCTGGCATCCATGGGGGTACCGCAATGACCGACCTGAGCGAACTACTGGATAGCCGCTTGGACGAGCGCATAATGCATGCCATCAATGACCTGGACTTCAACGGCTTCAAGGCGCTGATCTCCGAACTGCTCGGCGGCATCGGGGTAAAGGTCACAAGGGTGGATGTGTCCGAGGATGCGGTTTTCTACGAAGGCATCAGCGAGGAGGGGAAGTATTTCGTTGTGGCGTCAAGACTATTCGACAATGCTTCCGTCGAATCGATGAAGGTTCTCAAGGAGATGGCGGTGAAACGGGACGCCACTCCGGTGCTGGTCGTGACCTGTGACCTCGACGACGAGGAAAAGAAGTTCGCCGAGGCGCAGGGCATCTCCTATGCGGACAAGCCCAAGTTGCTCATGCTCCTGCGCAAGTATGACCTGGCCGGCAAGATGATGGCCGAGCTTGACCGGAGCATCCTGGAAAAGGAGCGGAACCGGTACCTGCCGTCAGGCGCACAGTTCGACTCGTTCTACAATACCGCAGAGGGGCATTTCAAGCAGCGCCGGTACCGGGACGCACTGTACAATTACGACCGAGCCCTGGACATCAAGCCGAACAACGACATCGTTTGGCTGCGCAAGGCGAACGTGTTCTTGGCCATGGGCCGGTTCGAGGACGCGCTGGTGGCATGTAAGCGGGCCAGTGAGCTTCGGCCGGGAGATTCCACGACCTGGTACCTGATGGGTTTGGCATACAACCAGTTGGGCGACTTTGAGAAGGAGCTCAAAGCCTACGATACCGCGCTTAAGATCCAGCCCCGGATGGAAGCCGCCCTGCTGAACAAGGGGGCGACCCTGTTCCAGTTACACCGCTACGATTGGGCGCTGAAGGTGTACGGGGACATGTGCAATTTCTTTCCAAAGGACGCCATGGCGTTCAACAATCGGGGTATTGTGCTCAAAGCTATCGGGCGCCACAAGGAGGCGCTCGAGTCCTTCGACCGGGCATCGTTCCTGAACCGGAACTACATCGATCCATTGGTAAACCGGGCGCTGACATTGGTCGGGATGGGTCGGATAGTGGAGGCCATCGAGGCCTGGACGGAGGCACTCCAGATCGACCGGGAAAGGGCCGATATCTGGTACTCATTAGGAGCGTCGCAGAAAGCGGCGGGGATGCTTGAGGAGGCGACCAGGTCGTTCGAGATGGCCGCTTCGTTGGACAAAAGCATGGTAGAGGCCGTGTCCGAAAGGGACGAGCTCCTGGCCGCCGCCGGGATGGCGAAACCGGTCCCGGAACCCGTCCAGGTCGAGACCGCTGAACCGGTCCCGCAGAACGTCCCTGAGGCAATTCCGGAAGAGACACCGAAAATGGAAGAACCTGCATCGATCCCGGAACCGGTCCCCGTTGAGGACGTTGAACCGGTCCCGCAGAACGTCCCTGAGGCAATTCCGGAAGAGACGCCGAAAATGGAAGAACCTGCATCGATCCCAGAACCAGTCCAGGTCGAGACCGCTGAACCGGTCCCGCAGAACGTCCCTGAGGCAATTCCGGAAGAAGAGCCAATAATGGCAGAACCGCCAGCGTCGATCCCGGAACAGGAGCATGTCGAAAGTGCGCCAATACTACCGGAGACCGTCATTCCCGACAAGACCCAGATATTCGAGCCCACGGTCGCCGAGGTCGTCGTGACCCCGACGATCGCCGCCGAGGAAGAACCGGTCATTGAACCTGAGATCAAGCCAGAGGTGTCCATTCAAGCACCCGAGACGATTCCGGCCGAGGTCTCCGAACCAGTGGTCACGGTGGCCCAAGAGGTTCAACCGGTCCCTGTCGAGGCGCCGTTGCCGATCGAGGAACCATCTCCGAAGATAGAAGAACTACCTGAACCCGTTCCCGCCATCGAGGAACCGTGCGCCCTTGTACCGGCCGAAACCGAGGTGGCGCTTCAGGTAAAGGAACCATCCTGCAGAGAGGTCCAGAAGGTGGATGACAACACATCGGTGGTGTCCTCTGAACCCGCCGCCGTTCCTGCCATCCTCGATGAGAAACACAGCGTCGCTGTCAAAGAAGAAAGGGGACTGCCATCACTGGTGCAGAATGAAACGGCCGTCGTGTTCCAGGGGTCGGAAGTAAAGGCATTGTTGCCAACGGAAGCCAAAACCAAGCTGTCTATCCTGGAACCTGCCGCAGTATCGATCATTGAGGCAGCCCCGGTCATGGTGCAGGCTCCTCCACTCATGGAGGTCAAGCCGATGGCGCTTGAACCGGTCATCGAATTGCCGGCGGAACCGGAAATCCCGATAAGCGACCGGGAATTGAAAGCCGCTGTCATCCTCAACATCCTGGGGGAGAACGCCCGGGCGTTGGAAGAGATCGACCTCTACATAAGGGACAAGTCCGGATCGCACGATGCCAGACATGTCAAGGCCAACATCCTGGACGACCTGGGAAGGCTCCCGGATTGCCTTGAAGAGCTCAAGGAAGCGATCCGGTTGGACCCGAAGGACGAGATCGCGTTGATGGACATCGAGTCGATTTCCATAAGACTAGGCCGGAAGGAAGAGTCGATGTGCATTCTGGCTTCGATCACACCCAGCAAGGAGGTCAGGGCGCGAGAGGCTGTCGGCCTGCTGGACGCCAAGCGCTATGACGAAATAATTTCCAGATTCTCCAACCTGGGGCCACTCGCCTCGCTGGTGACCAAGATGGCTCTGGCAACCTCGTTGATGGCCAAGACCAGGTATCGTGAGGCCTACAGGGTGCTGAAGGAGATATTGCTGGAGCATCCGACCTATCCGGAGGCGCTAAACAACATGGGGGTCTGCATGCGTTTCATGGGTGAGTATGCCTACGACGAGCCTATGCACTTCATGCACCTGGCAGTCGAGGCCGACCCCAACTATGGGGACGCATGGAACAACATTGGGGCCATTCTTTTCGTCATCGGGGACTACAACGGGGCGATGGAAGCGATCCGCAAGGCGGTCGCGGTGGACCGGAGGTCCGACTACCTGATCAACCTGAGCAAGTGCCAGATCATGGTGGGCGACATAGTCGGCGCGAAGCTATCGCTCACATCTGCCCTGAAATACGAGGAGACCGCGGAGATCGATTTTGCGCTCGGGCTCATTGCTGAGAAGGAAGGGGACATGAAGTGGGCGCTGAAGCTCTATGAAAGCGCGATAGAGCTGTTCCCAAATTTCAAGGACGCAATCTTCAACAAGCAGCGGGTCAAGCTCTTCCTGAAATACACTCAGAAGTAAGAGCTCCCGCGCTTTTTCTTTATTCAGAAAAAATACCGGTAGGTTGTGGGACTCAAAGAAATGAAGAATGAGAGGGCGCGTTGGCGCCCCGACAAGAAGGACTATTACTGCCTGGACACGTTCATGACGACGACGTCGCGGACGTCGCGCATCTCGGAGAACGGGAGGATGATCCTGCCCTGGGCGTCGCTCCGGAACAGCCTAGCATCGATCTCTTCGGCTGGAACGACGAGCACGTGGTTGATACCGCCAGTGGTGTTCTCGAGCACGAAGTTGTCAATCATTCCCAGGATTTGACCGTCATTGGTCATTACGGTCTTGCCTTTGAGTTCTGTGATGAATTTTCTCATTATAGCGCATCCCCCAGTAATTGGAAATCTGAACCGTAAAATGGGTTGTTCCATATATTAGGTTTTTCACCCTCAGACAGGGAAATCATCCGAATTCTGCCAGGAACCGGCACCGGCAGAGGCCGCGCCCCCTCCTTATGTCATGCTTGCAGGCGCGATGCGGAAGAGGGTTGCTAGACAACGCCTCCTCTATGGAGATCACCTTGCCTGAGAGTTTCTTGCACTCAGGGCAGGCATCCTTTGATGTCTCCAACCGTACCAACCGGAAGCCGAGCTCCTTGAACGTCTCCAGATCGGTCTGGTGGATAGCGAGCAACGGCTGGGTCGGGTCGTCCCCGCGGAGATGGACGATCTCGGCCATCCCGAAGTAAAGCGCCACCTTCTCATGGACGGTCTCAGCGGTGGTCAGCAGTTCGCTGAGGAGCGAGAATGCCGCCTCGATCTCTTCCACCGGATGCTTCATGCTACGCTCTAGACGGTCCTTTCTGAGCCTCAGGTCAGGCTCGCCGAATCCGTATCTCAGGGTGATTCCGACGAGCTCTTTGTGTTCATCGTTCGCTGCCACAGGGGCAGTCCTCTTAGTGCTGGCCATGATGTTCACCGGTAAATTCCTTCGTCCCAGCCTGCCCGCTTCTTGTCCAGCGCCTTGCCCATATTGTCATAGAACTTCATGGCATCCTTGTCGACGGACGCCTTCACAACCTTCAGGGCTTTCTCGAAATGCTTCTGCTCGACCGAGACCGCCTCCGGATCCTCCCTCAGGGCGGTCATGGCCGCCTCCCGGCAAAGGTTCTCCAGATCGGCGCCTACATAACCCTCGGTCGCGTCGACCAATCGGTCCAGGTCAACGCCCTTCAAGGGCATGGCCTTGGTATGGATGTCAAGGATGCTCTTACGCGCCTCATCATCCGGCAACGGGACCAGGATGAGCCGGTCGAACCTTCCCGGCCGGAGCAATGCCGAATCGATGATGTCCGGCCTGTTCGACGCCGCCATCACGGTGACACCCTCCATGGACTCCAGTCCATCGATCGACGTGAGCAGTTGGTTCACGACCCGTTCCGTGACGCCATTCTCTGAACCGCCACCGCGTCTTGGGGCGATGGCGTCGATCTCGTCAAGGAACACGATGGACGGGGCCACCTGCTTCGCTTTCTTGAACACCTGGCGGATCGCTTTCTCTGACTCGCCCACCCACTTGCTCATGATCTCCGGGCCCTTGATGGATATGAAATTGGCCTTGGATTCGTTGGCCACTGCTTTCGCCAGCAGAGTCTTGCCGGTCCCTGGCGGTCCATATAGCAGTATTCCCTTGGCCGGCCTTATGCCCATGCGCTTGAAGGAGTCCCCCCTTTCCATCGGCATCTCCACCATTTCCTTCAGCTGGGTCTTGACATCGTCAAGACCCCCCACGTCGTTCCAGGTGACGTGCGGCACTTCGATCAGCACCTCACGCATCGCACTCGGCTCGACCTCCTTGAGCGCGTCGTCGAAGTCCTGTTCGGTCACCCTGACCTTTTCCAGCACATCCAACGGGATGGCCTTGTCCAGTTCGAGTTCCGGGACCAGACGGCCCAGGCATTTCATGGCGGCCTCCCGGGCCAGCGCTGCCAGGTCAGCCCCGACGAAGCCATGGGTGGCGTTGGCATACTTCTCGATGTTGAACCCATCCGAGAGCGGCATTCCCCTGGTATGGATCTCCAGGATCTCCCGGCGCCCTTCCCTCGACGGAACACCGATCTCTATCTCGCGATCGAAACGACCGGGCCTTCTCAACGCGGGGTCGATGGCATCCTCCCGGTTGGTGGCTCCGATGACGATGACCTGGCCCCTTCCTGCCATGCCGTCCATCAATGTCAGTAATTGAGCCACGACGCGTCGTTCCACCTCGCCTGAAACGTCCTCCCGTTTCGGGGCGATCGAATCCAGCTCATCGATGAACACGATGGAGGGGGCGTTCTTCTCTGCCTCCTCGAACTTCTCCCGAAGCTTCTCCTCGCTTTGACCATAGTACTTGGAAATGATCTCAGGGCCCTGGATAGAATAAAAACTGGCGCCCGCTTCATTGGCCACCGCTTTCGCCAGTAGAGTCTTGCCGGTCCCCGGCGGTCCATAGAGCAACACTCCTTTCGGGGCGTCGATGCCAAGGCGGTCGAAGAGCTCCGGATGTTTCAGCGGGAGCTCGATCATCTCCCGAATGCGCTGCATCTCTCCCTCTAGGCCGCCCACGTCATCGTAAGTGACCGAGGGAGCGACGGTCTCCTTGGACTCGCTGGTCTCCGTCTTAACGACCAGCTCGGTATGGTCGCCTACCACGACGATGCCCTGCGGCACAGTGGTGACGACGGTGAAAGGCAGGAACCCGCCCATCAGTGCGATGTTGGGAATGATGATCTCGTCCCCTTTGACGAGCGGTCTGGACGTAAGGCCTTTCCGGAACAGGTCCTCCACCCCGGTGCCAAAACGGACATGCTTGCCGGACGGTATCTTCGGGGCCACGGTGACCCGCGTGGCCGGCAGAGATTCCGCCTTCTTGACGGTGACCTTTTCCCCGATGGAGACCACCGCGTTCGAACGGATCATGCCGTCGATCCTGATGATGCCCTTGGACTCGTCCTCCTGGGCGGCACGGAACACTTTGGCCGCGGTGCTCCGCTTGCCGACGATCTCGATGATATCACCCACCTCAACCGCCAAATCCTTTCTGGTCTTGGCGTCGATACGGGCACGTCCCAAACCTACTTCCGACTGGTGATGTGCCCTGGCGACACGAAGGATGATGCTATCGGCCATTGCCCTGGATAGAGGCTCTGGCATAATTAAAGAATTGCGTGATCGGTCTGGATACATGCATACGAAGGTTAGGAGCGTAAACTTAAAAAGGGAGTGAGATGTGACTAAGACAAACCCTAAAGAGGTGATTTGTTAATGGCAGAGAAGGAAGTCAAGAAGGATAAGAAGTGCGGCTGCGGATGCGGAAAGAAATAAACGCCCGAAGGCCAAACCGTTTATTTTTTCGATCTTTTCTTGTTATTCGTTCGAAGATTTAATCATGTTCCAGAAGTTACCGTGATTTCATGCAAATAGCAGCCGACTGCGTCCCCTGCCTTCTCAACCGGGTCATTTTCGAGACCGAGCTGGTCGATCCGGCCCTCAAGAACAAGGCGATGGCGGTCGCGGTGAAGATACTGGCCGGCGGGTTCCGTCCGGGCGTGAATTCGGCGGCCATAGCCACGGAGGTCCATCGGGCTGTGTACGATGCGATCGGAAATAGCGATCCCTATTCCGAGCTGAAAGAAAGGGCCAACCAGATCGCTGTATCTCTCTACCCTAGGGCAGAGGCGTTCGTCAAAAACTCACCAGACAGGCTGGAAGCGGCGTGCCTGATGTCCATCATCGGGAACGTGCTTGACTTCGGGCTTGGCATCGGCTACGACGAGCCCGAGGACCTGAGCCGCAAGTTCGATGCGCTGGTCGGCCAATCTCTGGGCGTCAATGACGTGGCCAAGATGGATGCATTTCTGGGAAAGGGAAGCTCGGTCGTCTATCTCCTGGACAACTGCGGCGAGATAGTCTTCGACCGTCTGCTGGTGAACGAATTGAAAAACAGGGGAGCAAGAGTGGTCGGGGTGGTCAAGGGCGAGCCGATCTTGACCGACGTGACCAAAGCCGATCTGTTGACCACCGGCATGGACAAAGCGTTCGACGTTTGTATGACAACTGGATCGTTCGCCATCGGCATCGACACCAAGCAGATAGGGGAGCCGCTCCGAAAGGAACTGGAGCAGGCCGACCTTATCATTTCCAAGGGCATGGCGAACTTCGAATCATTATCGGACCAAAGGTATCCCAGGGTCGCCTACCTGATGCGCACCAAATGCCAGCCGGTTGCGGATGCGATCGGTGCTGGAAGAGACCAGAACGTGGTAAAGCTGTTCATTTCACATGGTTGTGAGAAATGACGATCGTACAAGGGAGGATCGAATATGACAGAGCGTAAGGAAGGGGTAAAGCAGGCCGTTGTCATGGCCGGAGGGGAAGGGACCAGGTTAAGGCCGCTGACAAATACCAGACCCAAACCGCTCCTGCCGGTACTGGGACGACCCTGCATCGAGTACGTCATCAACTCCCTGGCATCGGCCGGCGTTGAGGAGATATTCATCGCTTGCGGTTACCGCTCGCAGGACATTGTGAATAGCCTGGGCGATGCGACCCATTATGGGGCCAAGATCGTCTATGCGTACGAAGATACGCCTATGGGCACCGCCGGCGCCGTCAAGCTGTTGCAAGATAAGCTCCATGGAACGTTCGTGGTAGGAAGTGGCGATACGCTAACGGACGCCGATCTCGGTCATCTGATCGATTTCCACAGGGAGAAGAACGCCTTTGCCACCATGTCGCTGACCGAGGTCGAAAGGCCGGAACAGTTCGGCATCGTCGGGGTCAACGCCGATGGAAGGATCGAGCGGTTCAAGGAGAAGCCCCAACCAGAAGAGGTGTTCTCCAACGTGATCAACGCCGGCACCTACGTCCTGGAAGCGGAGGCCCTGGACCACGTCCCGGTCGGGACCAAATATGATTTTTCCAAAAACCTATTCCCGGATCTGTTGCAGAAGGGAAAGGTGCTCTGCGCTACGCCCCTGAAGGGGTACTGGAAGGACATCGGCCGTCCCAAGGACCTGTTCCAGGCCAATATCGATCTGGCGGAAAGACGAGGTCAGAACATCACGATCCGGGGGGCGCTCTGTAAGGGCAAGATAGCCGGTTCGGGATTCAACGCCGAGGGGGCCAAGCTATTCGGTCCGGTCTTCATTGGTACCGGGACCAAACTGGGAAAGGGTTCGGCGACGACACGGAGCGCCATCGGGAAGGAATCGATAGTAGGCGAACGAGCCATCCTCGAGGATTCGCTCATGCTCGACCGGTGCCAGATAGGTGCCGGGTGCATCCTTAAGGGCAGCATCTTGGGAGAGGGATGTGTCATTGGCCCAGGCGTCTCGCTGGTTGATTCGGTCCTCGGTGACGGGGTCAGGCTAGAAGGGCCAGCCTCCCTTGAGGGAAAGTCGTTGCCTGTCATCCAGTAGCACGCCCAGACCATAAATAGTCAGAAAGGTTAAGCCCCAGGCGTGAGTCTAGCTGGTCGGCGCTACGAGTTGATCCTGGTCGCAGCGGGGATCATTTGGGGGACGTCGTTCGCCGCCAGCAAGGTTGGCGTTGAGCACATGGACCCAGTGCTGTTCTCTGCACTGCGCTATACCTTTGGCGCGCTTGCCATTTTCATCGCTCTGGTGGCCATGAAACAGTTCGATTTCTCAGTCTTCAAGCTCAAGGGTCTGTGGATCATCGCCTTGTTTAACGCCATCGCTATGCTGTTCCAGAACGTCGGAATGACCATGACCAGTGCAACAAACACCGTGCTACTGGTCGACATCAACGTCATCTTCATCGCTATCCTGGCGGTGTTCGTCCTGAAGGAGAGGTTGAACCGGTGGATGGTCGTCGGACTCTTCATAGGCCTGGCCGGGGTCGTGGTCATATCCACGAACGGGGATCTGACGGCGATCTTCAGCGGGTCGTTCGAAGGCAATATGTTGGTGTTCGGCGCCGGCATATTATGGGCATTTTATGTCGTCCTGCTCACAAAGGAGCTGAACGGGACCAAGATGCTGGCTTCCGCGACCGGGGCAGTGATCATCGAGACCGTGGTGTTCCTTATCCCGATCATGCTGGTCCTGACCCGGGACTTTGGTGTGGAATCCACAGGTACCCTGGCAGCATTATACGCCGGTATCTTCTGCACCGCACTGGCC
>JBEKDM010000042.1:0-17316 GCA_050014375.1 Methanomassiliicoccales archaeon
GTTAGAGAACAAGAGGAACTATTATCGGACCATCGCTTGTGAGGATGACACTCGAATAGAGATGCTCAACAAACGTCTCCAGAAAGTGATCACCAATAGCGATAACTCCTGCTGATCGTCTTTCTATGCCGGTTGCCTTCTTTACGGCATCAGGCATTTTTTCATTTCCATATTTGATGAAATTCAATACTCCATCTTTTTCTAAGCGTTCGCCTCAGATTCGTTATTGCTGTACGATGCATGGCTAAGCCAGAAATATGATCTCAGAAGATCATCGAGTTCCTTGTCCAATCTCATGGGTAGGATCTGAAGCTCCCCCATCTTTCTAGGTATGATGAAGTTGACCGTTTCGCCCATGGATTTCTTGTCCTTGCGCAAGAACCGGAACAAACGTTCCATATCGATATTCTGGGGAAATCTGAATCGATAGATCCGGATGGCCACTTCCTTGGCTGAGTTGTATTCCTGCTCGGTCAGGAAACCCTTCTTCCAGGCGATATAATTGGCGATGTCAATGCCTATAGTGACCGCCGCCCCGTGAGGAATCTCGTTGTTGGAATACGCTTCCAGGGCATGTCCGAATGTATGTCCATAGTTCAGGACTCGGCGATAGTCGTTATCAAATTCGTCCTTCTCTATGATGGCCTTCTTGACCAGCAGGGCGCGGCGTATGAGCCTTTCCAACTCGTCACGGTCCCTTCCTTCCAAAATGATCTGGCGGAACTCTTTGAAGAACTCGGCATCGGACGTTAGACTGGCCTTGAAGATCTCCCCCATCCCAGAATAAAAATCCGCTTGACTTAGCGTTTTCAGGAATTCGGTATCAATGAAGATCTTTCTTGGGGCGTAGAAGGCCCCCAGTTGATTCTTGTAGGAGTTGAGGTTAATGGCGCATTTGGATCCGATGCAGCTGTCTCCCTGTGCCAAGAGAGTGGTTGGAAAGAAATACCAGTCAATATTGCGCAGATAGGCATTGCTGGCGAAGGCCCCAATGTCCTGAAGGATACCACCTCCGATGACGACGACCTTGTTGCTCTTGGTCACCCCAGCTTCTTCCCAGCTGTTCCAGACCTCGATCACACCATTGATGGTCTTGTTCGATTCCACCGCTTCTATTATTGTGACAGGGAATCGATCCTGAGATATCAGATCTGCAAGATGATATGTCTCCCAGATGTGTTTATCGACCAGGAATACGCACTTCTCAGTTCTCATCAGGTCTAGCAGAGCTTTACGGAAATCGGGTACGAACAACACATCATAATCGTACCGCATCGATTTTATCGTGAATCTGTTCTCCATTCTAACACCTTAGTTGATTGTGAAACCACCATCGGCGACGATCATTTGCCCAGTGATGTATGAATTCTGGTCGGATGAGAGGAACATCACCGTTTCGGCTATTTCCTCCGGCGCAGCCAACCGCCCCAGCGGAATCCGTTCTCGGATCTTCTCTATATCCTGATGGGATAGATTCTTCTGCGTCATCTCGGTGAGCACATATCCCGGCAATACGGCGTTGACCAGGATGTTATACTTACCATATTCCACAGCAAGTGTCCTTGTCAACCCGGAGAGGGCTGATTTGCTGGCGGCATACGACAATCGTTTTTCCCTGGATATGATGGCATACACCGATTCGATATTTACCACTCGACCGTACTTGCGCTCTCTCATTCCGGGCAATATCCCTTGCAGCAATTCCACTGCTCCGAAAAAGTTGGTCTGAAAGACCTGGTGTATCTGTTCTGGGCTGAGTTCTTCAAAGGGTGACAGTAGATTTATCCCAGCACAGTTGACGACGATATCGAAATCCTTTCCATTGCTACTTAGGTAGTCAGTGACAGAACCTGGGACGGCCAAGTCCAATTCCTTCCTTTCCGGTGCTACCACAACGGCGCCATTCTCTTCGAACAGGACCTTTATGGCGTGACCGATGCCTCGACTGCCGCCTGTAATGAACGCCCTCTTGCCCTGTAACTGCCTCATAGCTACTCCTAATGCTTGTCATGCAACAAAAGGTTGCTGTCGATCGATGCCCAGGAATCGAGATAATGATCTCTCAGCATCTCCAATGCGGCGCGCAGTGGAGTATACTCGAACCCTTGCATCTCTTCCATGATTCGGGAGTTGTCTCCGCTATACTCCGGTTTGAATCCTTCCTGGGCGACCTGGATCGGGACATCTGCCCCGGTTACCTCCCTTATCAGATGGGCCAGTGTCAGAAGATCCACGTGCTTCCCGGTACAGGCATTGTAATGATTATATTTGGTCTCGTTTCGCATGGCCCATTCGGTAATGCGTACCAGATCTCCGACCCAGATATAATCGAACAAAACGTTCTGGCGGATAGTGATGGGCAGACCGTGCAAAGCCTTGCACATGGCGTTGGAAATGAACCGGATCTCCCAATCCTCATGGGGTCCATAACATCCGAATACCCTCAGGTCGAGGATGTTGTCCATTTTCTCGATGTACTTGGACATGATATATTTCGAAAAACCGTACTGGTCCACTGGGATGTTCCTGTCGAAGTAGGTCTCGGCCATGAACGGCAGATAATTACGCCGGTCATATTCCGCCCCGGAACCATAGTAGATCATCTTGCCATAGTTTTCATTCAGCCTCACCAGATTGAAGAACATGGCCAAATTCTTCTCCAGGATCATTTGCAGGTCCTTCGCAGAATTGGCTGTGGCATTCCAGGTGGCGGTATGCAGGACCACATCGAAATTGTCTGCCGCGATGTATCTCTCGACCGCATATTGGTCGGTAAGGTCCAGCTCCCTGCTCGTTGGTGCGACGATTTCGATATCGGAATTCAATCGCTCGATCAGGTTCCGGCCTATGAATCCTCTCCCACCGGTGAGGAACACCCTCATCTCAGTCCTCCGGTGCCAAATCGATTATCATGTTCTCCTTGAGCTTATCGCGGGGCAGGAAAGGATACATGTCCTCGAGAGGTTTCGAGATCATGCGGCCGTCCGGCTTCTTTTCGGAGGACAGTTTGGGATCAAAGATATGCTCCGGGTCCAGGTGGACATGGCAAAGGACCGGTCCTTTGTTTTCCAGGACCTTCGCGATGGTCATTTTCATGGATCCGGTGTCAGAGATGTCGTAGTGCATGATGCCGTATGCTTTGGCTAGAATGGCTGTATCTGGGAACCCGATGCCATTGGACCGATCTATGCCTATTCGCCGGCCGAAGAAGTTGTCCTGGGTCTGTCTGATGGATGCATATCCACCATTGTCCAGATAGAATATTTTCACAGGGAGGTGATTGTAGGATATGGTTGCGAGCTCCTGAAGGTTCATCTGGAAACTGCCATCGCCGGCCAGGCAGACGACATCCCTTCCAATGGCCACAGATGCTCCCAAGGCTGCAGGGATGTCATAGCCCATCGAAGCGCAACCAGAATTGAGGAACATGCGTTGACCTTCCCTAATCGTTGACGAATGGAACAGCGTGACGCATGCCGTCCCATTGCCAGCCACGACCAATGCGTCCGACGCCAGCATCTTTGTCAGTTCATGGGTGAAATGATACGGGTTGATCTTTTGCGAGTTGATCTGTTCTTCAGTTACAATTGGGAAACGGCGGCGGCGCTCCTGACACCATTCAACCCACCATTTCCAGTCTGGGAATTTCACCGATGCGGCTTCGTCGACGAGCACAGGCATCAAGTCCGCGAGGTCAGCGCATATCGGAAGATCATAGGTTAGAAGGGGCTTAAGCAGCTCCGTCTGGTCTATGTCGACGGCGACCTTCTTTGCCGCTCTGCAGTAGTGCTTCCAGGTATAACTGATCTGACGAACGTTGTTTCGTGTTCCCAGGAAGATGACCAGGTCGGCGTTCTGCAGGGAAAGATTGCCCGCCCTTTGGCCCAGCGTTCCTATGCGTCCAGCATACACCGGGAAATCGTCGGGCACGGCGTCGAAGTTGTTGAATGTGGTCAGGATCGGAAGATCATGATCTTTGCAGAATTTCTTGATCTGACCTATGGTATTGGATATTCTGGCTCCTCTTCCGCAGACAACAATAGGCCTATGGGCTTCGGAGAGCAAGCTTAACATTCGGCGTACCTGGTCGACCAGATTGTTAGAGGGAGCGGTCAGTTCAAAGTCAACCCCGGTCAGGCTTTCCTCGTGCACTAGTGCTGATTGCATATTCAGCGGGACGTCTACCCATACCGGGCCCGGTCTTCCAGTGGTCGCCTCATGGATCGCCGTTTCCAGTATCCATTTGATATCGCGCGGGTCCTTAACTTCCTGGGCAAACTTCGTCAGAGGCTTTACCACGGAAATGATATCGACCTCCTGGTCGCCCAGCTGGCGTAGGTCTAGTCTCCCCTTCTGCGATTCCACGGTGGTGTCATAACGGACCTGGCCAGAAATATAAAGCACGGGCACAGAATCGGTCCATTGTCCCATGACTCCTGTGAGGGTGTTCAAACCACCAGGTCCCGTCGTCACGTTGACGATTCCCATCTTGCCCGATGAACGTGAGTATCCTTCAGCCGCTATTGCGCAACCTTGTTCGTGATGGCTGAATATTTTCCTAATATGCACCGATTTTCCGAAGGAATCGTTCAGGTGCATGGCTCCCCCTCCAGTCACCATGAATACTGTGTCCGCTCCGTGCTCTTCCAAGAATTTTACAACGTAGTCACTGAGCTTTATCATAGGGAGCCCTTTCCAAAATCTCGGTTGGTTGAGTGGCTTCTTCTTCGATTAGTTTCTTCCTTTCTGCGGATGGATATGCCACTCACTCACCTTAGACTAGAATATCACAGTTATTCTTATGGGTTGTGGAATGGACGTCTTAACTTCTTCAGTTAGCATCAAGGCAATTCACAAAATGTGAACTTCTAGGGCGATAATCGTTTACCAATGTTCGGTGGAATTCATTCGCTTGTTTAAGGTATGCTTCAGATCCGATTCGGCGGCCTCTAGATATTATCCGACATAAGTTACTACCCTGGAAGTCAGAGTTCGTAACTATCATTCTCGATCGAAGAGTCTTGCCCTATCATCCATTTGGTCCATACGATGTTCTGATATCGTACATTCTCTGTCTTCTCCGAACAATTTCCACTGAAAATCGACACGTTGCTCAGATGAGACGTTGGGGACATAACTCATCCTCTGTCTTTCGAATGGAAGGGCCCATGAGAATTAAGTGAAAGCCGGATGAAAGAATTCTTCAGGATTGTTGCTGACAATGAGATTCCGACTTGCCCATCAAGGATCGGTGACCTGATCCCTACTGCTCGCCCTTGTTGGAACTCTGCTGCGATTGAAGACTGGCAACAATCTCTTAATACGCTTTTGATGTTGCTAAGCCAGAAATGTTCGGCCGTAGGTCCTTATTGATCGTCGTTTCGATGATCGTCTCGTCAATTCTATCTCTCGTCGGGCTATTCTTTATGATGCACTACCTGGGCGAGGATTCCTACGGTAGCCTCATATGGTTGCTGTCGACCTTGGGCACCCTGAATGCCGTGGCCGATCTTGGTTTCGGCAGTGCTCATATCAAACGTGTGTCGGAGGGAATGGACGAGAACGACTGCATCTCCACCTTCATCGCGATCAAACTAGTGCTGACCGGGTTTATGGTCATATTTGTATTCGCCTCATTGCTGCTCTGGACAAATGTCATGGGAGGCAGCCTCTCTCCGGGAGCTTGGGGCTTTGTAATTCTTTTTGTCCTTTACTATGTCATGTATGACATAGCCTCGATCGCCACTGTCACGTTCACAGCGAGAATGGAGACCACAAAGAGTCAATTGGTCGTCCTGGTAGACCCCTTAATCCGTATACCACTCATTATTTTTATTTCCATAAACCATATGACCTCCAACGACCTAGCTTATGCCTATGTGCTGGCCGCGTTAGGGGTTCTTCTGGTAAGCATATTCCTTCTTAGGAGGGATAAACTTCATTGGAAGAGGCCAACATTATTCAACTCATACCTGAAGTTCACTCTTCCTATCGCACTTATTTCAGTGGCAGGTGTGGTGGCTTTCAACCTTGATAAGATACTCATCGGTTATTTTGATTCATTAGGGAGCGTGGGCATTTACACCGCTGCCCAGACCCTATTGGGCACGTTCGGGGTCGTCGGCATTGCGGTAGCCACCCTAGCATTCCCTTCGTTCTCGAAATTCCACACTGATGGAGACATAGAAAGCATCCGCCGGATGACTCATGCTGCTGAGAGATACATCGCCATGATTGGCATACCAGTCGTGACATTGATCATCCTCTTCCCGACCGAGGTATATACGGCGCTTTTCCCTAACGCAAATTTCTCCGGTGGCGAAGCTATGCGGTTCCTCGCGATCGCTATGATGCTGACCTTATTAAATCAGGTCCATACGTCCCAGATCTTAGGTGTGAACCGTCCAGACATAAGTGCCAAGATTAGCTGGTTAACATTCATCGTTAACGTGTTATTATTGTTGCTGTTCATTCCCAAGGAACTGTTTGGCGTGAAGATGCTCGGGATGTCCTACACCGGGGCGGCGATCGCCGGCGCCCTCACTGCATTGTTCACGTTCTTCTCGGTGCGTCTAGTCGTGAAAAATCTTACTGGCACGGGGACCAACCCGAGGATCTTCAGGCATATTATCGCTGGAATTGTTACGGGGGGCGCCCTCGAGGCTTTGAACCTGGTATTCCCCCTATCGGGTATCTTTCGTCTGATTCTGTTCGCCGCAGTAACTCTGCTGGTGTTCTTTGCAGTATTGACCGCCCTGAAGGAGTTCACCCGGGCCGATATCGTCTATTTCCTTGACCTGCTTAGCCCTTCCAAAATGTACTCCTATATGGGGGACGAGATGAAGAACAAGAAGTGATCCATCGACCGTTTTCCGAACATTAGAACAATGTCATTCCGCTTCTGACTCGACATCCAGCACTCTTGGAACATCTTTCAAATCTTCGAGGTAAGAGATCAATGATCACGAATACAATTCTGATAAGTTTGCTCGAATCTTTTCACAATTTTCTCTACGTTGAGCTCGTTTGTTACAAACTTTCGCCCACGAACCACCATTTCTTCCATTTCTTGAGGCGAGGTCAATGCATGCTCGATAGCGTTGGCCATAGCCAACTCGTCGCCATAGGGCACAACGAGACCGCATCCTTCCCGCTGTACTATCTCACCACAACCTGTGTTGGAAGTGACAATGATGGGAGTGCCAGAGAGCAACGCCTCAAAGGGCACCATTCCGAAAACCTCATACGAGGAGGGATACACTAGAACGTCCGCATCTTGGTACGCGGAAGCGACATCTGAGACATCTCCTGAAAAAACAATCGATTCGCCCAGTCCCAACCTTATTGCCTCGGTTTCAAGTTCCTCGCGGTGATTGTTTTCGCTTGGTCCTGTTATGACCAAGAGGATATCTTTTCTCATCTGGAGCCTTCCAAAGCTGCGCAGTAGAAATAGCAACCCTTTCAATCGATTAAGCCTACCTAGAAAGAGAACAACCTTCCTATCGCCAGCCCCGACCCGACCACGAAAAGTTCCTTTTGGCAAAGAAGTTGTTCGAGCCCTCACAGCATTAGGTATAATGTCTATTCGAGAAGGGGGTGCTCCTAATTTTGAATATGACCTTGCTTCAATATCGGATACGGCGATCAGGCGCGATGCGTCTAGAACGATATTTCTACCCCACATAATGTCGTAAAGCTGTTTGATGGTCCCCTTGCCTAGATCCGAGGGCAAGGATCCATGGGCCTGCAAAATGTACGGGATCCCCGATCGTAGGCAATGCTTACGGACCAGGATATTTTGATATGTTCGATAGTTCTGAGCATGAACTAAATCGAACTCTTTCACCCTATCCTTGAGCCATGAGCCCATCTCTGGAGAGTATAGCATGCCAGCATAAGCTTTACAGGAGAAGGGAATCACCTCAACCCCTTCGATGGAACGTGCGAAACCGGCGTCTAGTTCAAAGTCTGTCGTGATTACTGTGATTTCATGACCCCTTTGTTTCAGCGCCCTGATGAGATTATACGGAGCGATTACCGCTCCGCCAAGGGATGGCGTGTAGAATGGCAATACTTGTAAGATCCGCATTTCTTCACCTCATTCTAGGATTCGACACTTATCTTAAACCGTAACTTCTCGTTCCGACGTTCGATGCGCACTTGCTACTCGATCGATCTGAGAGGATAATGACGCTATTTGGTTGCTGTCTTATTGTTTATCTTATTTCTTCTCACAATCATTTAATCGAATTGATTTCGAAGTAGAATAGGATTGTCAGGTTAAGTTTTTCTCCTGGATACTCTGATTGTTTCATGATGGATTGATTTGTTGTAACGGCCGAGTTAGTAAGCTTAGCTATCCTGAAACAGTATCAAATGGTTCATTATGGCGGGTCGATATTGATCCATCTACTAGACCTGGGATAGTTATTTAATATAAAATAATATATAAAATAATGACATTTAAATAAGACTATTTACATATGCATTATAATATAGAACTTCAAGATGCCTGGAACATGGCATTTTACTCAACCACATTTAAATAATCGGGACTAATTATTCCAGTAAAGCGGGGGATTGAGCTGGTGTCTGGACGTTTGTTGGTGACTGGCGGAACGGGTTTCATAGGAAGTCACCTGTTGCCTCACCTAGTCGATGCTGGGTACGAACTGGTCGTTACCGTTCGGAGCGTCAGCCGGTTGAATAAGTTGCCCCAAAGCGAGAAAATAACCCTTTTCAACCTAGAAAGCGATTCGTTCCCGGAGCTTTTCTGCGATAGGGACATCATCGGCACCATCCACATGGCCACCGAATATGGGAAGAAGGATCTGAACTTCCATAAGATGCTGGGGGCGAACTTGGAACTTCCCCTGGAGATCTTGAAACATGGGGCGAGTTCGATGCGTTTCTTCATCAATACCCACACCTGCGTGGGGACCAACTATGATCTTTATGCCATGACCAAGGCCGGCTTCTTCGAAATGTCCCGATATTTCGCCGATAACTATGACCTGAGCATGATCCACCTGCGCCTTGAGTACGTTTATGGAAGCAAGGATGACACATCCAAATTCCTTCCTTTGGTGATGTCCAACATGAAACATGGATTGATCACCCCAGCCAGTTTGGGTGAGCAGAGGAGAGACTTCGTGCACATCGATGACGTCGTCGAGGCTTACTTGGCCACCTTGAAGCATTATGGCCGCATCGGGCCAGGACTGCACGAGTATCACATCGGAACCGGTATCGCCACGACCTTGAAGGAGATGGTGAGCGTCCTCGAGGACATCTCGGGCACAAAGTCCTTGGTGGAATGGGGGAAATATCAGTACAAGAAGAATGAGGTGTTCCATCCAGACATGGACCTCGAGCCGGCACGTAAGGACCTCGATTGGAAAGCGAAGATCTCCCTCCGCCAAGGACTAGAGAAAACGTGGAGCGAAGAGGTTTAGGTCTTGATCAGCTGGGAACACCATTCGATCATATTCCTAACCCCGCTGACCTTATCGACCTTGGGCTCCCAGCCTAACATCTTTCTCACCTTGGAAATGTCGGCGACGAAGACCTTTTGGTCGCTCTCCCTCCAGGGTATCTCTCTATAGTCCATCTTGACATCCAGCTGGGAGGACAATATATCGAATAGTTCCAGAAGAGAAAGGCTGTTCTCCATCCCTCCTCCAATGTTGAACGCCTGGCCTTTCACGTTGTCGATCCTCGGTATGACAGACAGATAACATTCAACAAGGTCCGAGGCGAAGAGTATGTCCCTGACCTGCTTACCGTTACCGGATATGGTGAACTTCTCTGCGTTCGGATTCGCTTTCTTCTCCAATGCTTTAAGGCAGAACCATCCAACCCATCCTTGGTCATAGGTGGCGAATTGTCGTCCTCCGAAGATAGAGGAATGACGGAAGACCACCGTTCTAAGCCCGAAGATGCGGGCATAATCCAGCACGTACTGGTCTGCCGCCCCCTTTGAACATCCGTAGGGTGAATGGAAGTCCAGAGGCGTCTTCTCATCGAAGCCGTTCGGATAATCGACAGCCTTGAACCTCTTCGTCGTTTCCTCATAGCGGATGTTCTCAAGATCACCATAGACCTTGTTTGTTGAGGAATATGCCATTATTGTCTTCGGACAATGCTTTCTGATCGCTTCTAGAACATTGAAGGTACCGCCCACATTGACCTCGAAGTCCAGGCGCGGGTTTTCGATGGAGGTGGTCATCGCTACTTGACCAGCAAGGTGGAAGATAACGTCGGGCCGATTTTTTTCGATCGCTTTCTCCACATCATTCGTGTCGCGTATATCGGCATGGATGGACGTGAAATCTCCCTGTTCCCGAAGCCAGCGAAGGTTGTCGGCAGAACCTAAACGATAAAGATTGTCCAGGACGACCAGTTCATCCCCATTCCTTAGTATGCGCTGCCCCAGATTGCATCCCAGGAACCCACATCCACCAGTGACCATTATTTTCATAATCCGGACCTCCTCGTTCCTTACTCAAGACCTTTCAAAGAATTGGTGCAACGATGTCACAATATGATCAAGCATCGCTTCGCTCAGACCCGGCCAGACCCCAACCCACAGTGTGTGGTTCATGATGGTGTCGGTGTTCTTCAGCTCACCGCTGATCCGATAGTTCAACCCTTTGAAGTAGGGCTGCCTGGTAAGATTGCCGCCGAAAAGGAGGCGATTGCCGATCTTCTTATCATCAAGGAATTTCAGTAGTTCTCTCCGTTCACCCCGCCTCATGGTTATGGGGAAGCCAAACCAGGAAGGGTCGCTTTCCTTGGTCGCCTTGGGAAGGACCAGCGAGTCATCCAAGTCCTTCAGCCCATCTGAGAGATATCGGAAATTTTCCTTGCGTCTACGGACAAAGGAGTCGGCTCGGTCAAGCTGCGACAAACCCACAGCTGCCTGCATATCCGTGATCTTCAGATTATACCCTACGTTAGAATAGATGTATTTGTGATCATATCCCGCGGGAAGGTCTCCCATCTGGAAGTTGTACCGGTTCCCGCAGGTATTGTCCCGTCCAGGTGGACAATGGCAATCACGTCCCCAATCCCTCATGGATTCGATGGACCGTCTGACATCTGGACTATTGGTCATTACCGCTCCGCCCTCGCCCATGGTTATGTGATGGGCCGGGTAGAAGCTCAAGGTCGAGACCGTTCCAAATGTGCCCACCATTCTTCCCTGATAGAGAGAACCGAGAGAATCGCAACAATCCTCCACAAAAAGCAGGTCGTGCCTGCGGGCGATCTCGGCGACCTTCCGCAAATCAAATGGATTGCCAAGGGTATGCGCGAACATCAATAACTTGGTCCTATCCGTGATGGCCTCTTCGATCAGGTCAACGTCGACATTATACGTAGGCAACGATACGTCCACGAACACTGGGACGAGCCCATTTTGAATGATCGGATTGACCGTTGTAGGAAACCCCGCGGCAACGGTGACGACCTCGTCCCCTTGTCGCAGACGACTTTCACCCAGGAACGTCGAGGTCAGGCCAGAAACTGCCAGCAGGTTCGCGCTCGAACCAGAGTTGGTAGTGAGGGCAAACTTGACGCCCATGAATTCGGCCAATCTCCGCTCGAACGCATCGTTGAAACGGCCGGTCGTGAGCCACATATCCAAACTGGCTGAGACCAGATGGGCGGCATCATCCCCTTCCATGATCTTGCCTGAAACGGGTACCCAGGTTTTGCCTGGTACGAACGGCTTGGGACCATGGACCAGCTCTGCATAGCGTCGAGACGCGTCAACGATCTCTTGGCGCAGTTGTTTGGCTTCGTCACTCCGGTCCAGGTCCGGGTTGGTCAATAGATTCGCCCGATCGCTCATTTATTGGCCCCTGTCCGCAAAATATCCATGAACTGATGTATCTGGTCCTCGGTCATCTGCCTCATGTCACGCTTATCGAGATAAGCTTTGTACCAGTCCACAGTCATTTTTACCGCTAGATCAATGTCCAGATGAGGGTACCAGCCGAGATTGTTCTGGGCCTTCGTACTGTCCAATCGTAGGAAATGCGCTTCATGCGGTCCTTTTACCTCGTCTTGCACCCATTTGCCCGTGCCCCAACCATCAACGATCATCTGCACCAGGCGTGAGACGTTGATATCCGAGCGCAGCGGTCCAAAATTCCAACCGCTGGAAAACTTCTCAGGTTCCTGAGCCAGTCGTTCTCCTAGGAGCAAGTATCCGTACAGTGGGTCCAATACGTGCTGCCAGGGCCTTATGGCCAAGGGGTTTCGCACGTGGACTTCCTGTCCTTTTGAAAGGGATCGTATGGCATCAGGAACTATGCGATTTTCTGCCCAGTCCCCTCCACCGATGACATTGCCAGCTCTGGCTGAGCCTAGACCGCGCAGTGGTTCTTTAAAGAATGAGGCTCGATAACTGCCAACGACGATCTCGGCAGCACCCTTGCTGGCGCTATAGGGATCAAATCCTCCCATGGGATCGTTCTCCCGATACGAATAATCCCACTCGTTGTTCTGATAACATTTATCGCTGGTAATGACCAAGCAAGCTTTGAGGTTCGGTAAAGTTCGGGCCGCCTCCAGAATGTTGACTGTGCCCATCACATTGGTCTCGAATGTGGAAACGGGATCGGCATACGATAGTCGCACCAAGGGCTGGGCCGCCAGATGGAAAATAACGTCGGGTTTGGAATTGGACGCCACCTCCTTCACGGCATTGAGGTCACTAATATCCCCGAATACCGATTCCGCAACATTCTCGACACCGCTGGTTTCGTACAGACTCGGTTCGGTATTCGGCGCCAGACCGAAACCGACCACATTGGCACCCAACCTTTCAAGCCAATGGCAAAGCCAACCGCCTTTGAAACCCGTGTGCCCTGTGACCAGGACTTTCTTGCCTTGATAGAAGGACAGGTCCTTGTTCACAGACTCACCACTTCATCCAAGGGGCCTTATTTGAGGCAACGAGATCGTCTAGATATGTTTTGTCCCGGAGAGTGTCCATGGCATACCAGAAACCATCGTACTTGTAAGCGCTGAGCTTCCCATCTCTGGCCAGGTTCTCAAGCGGGTCCCTCTCCCAGACGGTCTTGTCTCCTTTGATATAGTCGAAGACCTCTGGCTCTAGGACAAAGAAGCCGCCATTAATGTAACCGCCATCACCTTTCGGCTTCTCCATGAACTTGCTGACATTACCATCGTCATCGATCTCTAACTGGCCCCATTTTCCCGCCGGTTTCACGGCGGTGAGGGTGGCCGCCACCTTCTTCGATTCATGATGTTTCAACAATTTACCTAGATCGATATCGCTTACTCCATCCCCATATGTCAGCATGAACGTACTGTCAATGTAATCCTCGATGCGTTTGATCCTTCCACCGGTCATGGTTTCCGCACCGGTGTCTACAAGCGTGACCCGCCACGGCTCAGAAGCGTTCTTGTGGATTTCAACCGTGTTTTTGCTGAGATCGACCGTGATATCCGATCTGTGAATGAAGTAATTCGTGAAGAATTCCTTGATCATATAGCCCTTATATCCCAGACAGACCACAAAATCATTGATTCCATGATAGCTATACATCTTCATGATATGCCAGAGGATCGGCATTCCCCCGATCTCCACCATTGGCTTGGGCCGAATGACGGTTTCCTCACTCAATCTTGTGCCAAAACCACCAGCCAGGATGACTGCTTTCATGATCTACCACTTAGAATCCACATTATCGCGAGAGAGTATAAGAATGTAATCGAATTGTTATGTTGGATAAATATGAAATCACGGCCATTAAACATATTATGAACGGCGGTTCAGATTGCATTTTCTCTACTGCCAATTAGCGTGGCCAGTCGAAATCGTGTCATTCATTAAGGCTGGTAGATACTAATAAAATGTCTTGCGTTTTAATCAATCTAATTAATTATATATAGTTCTTAAATTTTAATACTATAAGATCGATAACACTAAAATACAATTCTGAATATTTACTGTGCCTCACTAAGAATCGAAATGGTCGGAATTGGTCGATATAAGGCGTATTTTGATTCATTATTTTGTTTCCAAAATAGGACTTCAGGAAGAAGCCGCTGGAACTCAAGAGGTATGCCTTTCTCTGTTTTTTTACCAGTTGAGGAGGTATGCCATGTTCCTCTTGATAGTCGAAAAGTTCGAATAGGCGCATAGTTGCTGCAAAGCTATATTTTGTCCAGCTTGCCTTTGTACCGCAAACTATCCAGGGGATCCCCGTGGAATAACCCATCCTACCATGCATGGTATCAATGAAGATGATAGTTATTGTGAGCGTTGAGTTGAGGTTGGAGAACTCATCGGAGATATTGAAGCGTAGGGCTTCATCCCTACATACGGAGACTCGGAACACGGAGCTGTAGATAGCGGTCAGGCTGAACATGTCATCCGATATTATGCTATCAAATTCCTTTCTCCCTTCTTTCAGGTCCTTGCATCCAAAGAATCGCTCAACCTCATGATTTGCAATCTTGCCTTCAAAAGCGGCCTTTTTGCTTTCTTCATCAATAAGCTCGATAAGGAAATTAATGAACACAAAATCGATGTCCTTCTCCTGGTCCAATATACTCATTAATTTCCGTATCGTACCTTCCCGGATCCGATCATCATCGCCCAACATCCAGCAAAACTCTCCCTCTGCACGGGATTGGGTTATGAATAGGATATTATGGTTGATTCCGTAATTTTGATCGTTCTTGAAGTAACGGATGGGGTATCTCTCTGAATATTCGTCCACCACCTGTTTGGTGTTATCGGTCGAACAGTTGTCTGAGATGACCAACTCGATACGGCCTTCAAACTCTTGAACTTGAGGGATCACAAGGTCAAGACATCGGCGCAGATATCCTGATCGGTTATATGTCGGGATGCATATGGATAATTTATACGGGTATTGACCATTACATTTATTATCCGTACTCATGCGTCTGGATAAATCCAGATTGATATAAAAAGTGAACTATCCTATAATATTGGGGTGAATATCGTAGCCTATTATCTGAGATAGCACATCTAGGATGTAAAGTTGAAATGGATCGCCTCACAAGTTCTCAGCATAGGGTGTTTTTTTCCACTTTCTCATGTCGAGGATCTAAGGAAGGACCTAAACATTTCTTAACATCCCCAAGGGTCATATCTCATCCGAGGAATGCTCTCGAGATCGCGGGTCCATATCCTACCATGGGGCTCTCAAGGTTGCGTCCTTCGACCTCTGTACGTTCATCAACCCGGATCGGGGTCTAAAACCATACATTTTAGGACATGTCGCTCATTTCCATTCAAGCACAGAGCAATGAGGCGTAAGATGCGTATCCTAGTGGTCACCAAATATTATTATCCGGTCATCGGCGGAGTGGAGACCCTAGTTCGGACGCTGGCGGAGCGATATGTCCTCGCTGGACATGAATGCACCGTGGTATGCATGGACCCTTTCAAGGACTCAGATGAGGTTCTCAATGGCGTCCGGGTGGTACGTTTCTATCGACACGGGCATGCCAGGACAGGTATTCATCTGGGGATCTGGCAGTGGCTTATGAAGAACGCCACTCTGGACAAGTATGACATCGTCAACGTCCACAACTTTCATACGCCGCAGGCTTTGATGGCCGCCTACTTCTGCCATTCGCAAGGTCTCCCCTTCGTTTTCACCACTCATTACCACGGACATGGGCAGAACAAGATGAGGGACATCCTATTTCGGATCTATCGCGTTTACGGCGGCAACATCTACCGTTGGTCTGAGCGGACCATCTGCGTCTCTAACTTCGAGAAGAACCTGGTCCAGGAAGATTTCCATCTGCTCAACGACAGCATCGCCATCGTACCCAACGGGGGTCGGGATTTCCAGAACGTGGACGTGTTGCGGGAAGGTTCGATTCTCTATGTGGGAAGGCTGGTGAAATACAAGGGCGTGGACCACATCCTGTCCGCCATGGCCATCCTGAAGGGGCAGGGCAAGACGGTTCATCTGCGGATCATCGGCTCCGGGCCGGAGAAGGATTCGTTGATCAATGCCGCCCACGAGCTCGGTCTGGATGGGCAAGTCGATTGGTTGGAGGGCGTCAGCGAGGAACAGCTGAACGTCGAATATCGCAAGGCAGGCGTCCTGATCCTCTTGTCCGCCCTGGAAGCGTACGGGCTGGTGGTCGCCGAGGCGTTGAAGTCTGGAACGCCATGCATCGTGGCGAAGACGTCAGCGCTTACCGAGTTCACCTCTGAACCAGGTTGTTTCGGGGTGGAGTATCCTCCGGACGCCAAAGAGGTGGCTGTCCTGATAGAGAGGACGACCGCGGGAGGGATAAAGGTTGGTCCATTGAGCGACAAGCTGATCTCGTGGCAACAAGTGTCGGAGCGCTACCTCGATATCTACCGAGATGCCATAGACGGATACTGGGCCCGGTCCAATAAAGATCAATGAAGGACATTGGATCAGCTTTTTCCGGAGGTCCTTTGCTCCGGCCCGACGAAACCGAGCGCCTCGGCCGCCTGGAACGCCCTTTGCGCCGCGTCGCAGCCCAGCGACCGGATGACGTCATCCCTTCTTTCTAGCATGTCCGTCACCAGGACCACATCACTCCCAAGCAATGTCCTGATCTCCGATTTTCTCAGGTCCAGCATGGTGATCGGATAAAGCCGGTACCTTTCGATGAGGTCTTCCAGTCCTCCCTGCTCTGGATACCTCCATCCTATCAGCTTCATGCTGATGCAATCGGCATACTTCACAACCTCACTGGAGAAACGAGTGTTGGTCACCAAGTAGGGGCATTCTAGGTCGTAGGCGGCGTCCACATCCAGGAATCTTCCATAGGTGTACAACGCGGTCTGGATGGTGCACTTCATGGCCAGGGAATTATGGAACTTGCACTCCACCATGAATCGTTTCCGATCTTTTTCCAGTGTCACGTCGATCTCGTGAGTAATGCATTTGCCCTGGACCGTCTCGCGCACCTTGGCCTGGTAACCCATCGCCTGAAAAAGACGGTAGACGAAGGTCTCGAAATTGCGGCCGTCCGGGCCTAGAGCCAATATTGCCTTCTTCACACCATAGCGGGCGGCGCTGCGGGCATTCAGCATCACTCGGATCCGGCGGTATATCTCCTCTGTGGTGATGCCGTCATAGAGGTTCGGCATCAGCCGGTCGATGATATTGTCAGCCTCTTCGGAAGAAGCACCAGCCCGCATGATCGCGGTCTTGGTCTTGGAACGGTCGAACTCTTCGATATCCCCAGATCGCTTTGTGACCCTCAAACGCTCACCGACGTCACACGGAGCGCTTGCCTGAGATAAATCAGTTT
>JBEKDM010000043.1:0-17127 GCA_050014375.1 Methanomassiliicoccales archaeon
GACGCCCGCGAGATCCGCAAGCTGATCGGCTACGCATCGCAGGAGGTCGGTGTCGACCAGGACCTCACCGGCCGGGAGAACATCTTCCTCCAGTGCCGCTTCTATCACATCCCCAAGGACAAGGCACGCCAAAAAGCGAATGCCCTCCTCAGATTATCAACTTCGTTGGCGACTGGAGAGAGCAGCGGGATATCTGAATAAGGCCGAACGCCGATCAAGGAAGTATCATGGACTGAATTTAGTGCTGCTGTCCCGAACTGCCCTATCTTCTCCATTAATCGTTTTAAAGAAGCAGACGGGGTTGGTAGTGAGTTTTGTATTTATAAGCATATTTGCTTCACCGCTGACTGATGAAAAACTCAGTTCAGAGGATGTACGATCTCTAGAACCTGGAACACAACCGTCGCCACGAACACCAATAGAAGTGGTACGACAACTGCATCCAGCGTCGCCAAGATCTTCTTTGATCTCAACGAAGACGCGGTAATGAGCTCCCTTAACGATAGAAGCATGACCAGAAGGATGGCGATCAAAGCCCCTCCGACACCACCGCTGACAACCGCCGTCATTGACACAGCGCTCGACGCTGCGCTTGACGTTAACGATGATGCCGCCATTACTAAGCTCATTGTTTAGTTTAGATTTTTGACGATATTTAAGACTATCCTGTCTTTTCGCAGATTCGAACAAACATATGCCTCTTCTCTTTGATTGATTTGATATAGAAACGGCTCAAATCGTTTCAGACAAGGTCGATCTATATCATGGCCGACATCATCACCGTCTCCAACCTCGTCAAGCTTTACGACCCGGACATCCGCGCCGTCGACGACATCTCCTTCACCGTCACCCAGGGCGAGGTATTCGGCTTCCTCGGACCGAACGGCGCGGGCAAGAGCACCGCCATCAAGGTGCTCACCACTCTCCTCAAGAAAACGTCAGGGAACGTCAAGATAAAAGGCTTCGACGTCGAGAACGACGCCCGCGAGATCCGCAAGCTTATTGGTTACGCATCGCAGGAGGTCGGCGTTGACACTGATCTCACCGGCCGGGAGAACATCTTCCTCCAATGCCGTTTCTACCATATACCGAAAGATAAAGCACGTCAGAAAGCGAACGATCTTCTGAAAACGGTCGGCCTCGCCGACGTCGCCGACCGCTTGGCCGGCACATACTCCGGCGGGATGAAAAGACGCCTAGATCTCGCCACCGCCCTCGTCTCCGACCCGGAGATACTTTTCCTGGACGAGCCGACCACCGGCCTCGACCCTCAAAGTCGTAGGGCCATCTGGGACCACATCCATGACCTGAACCGCAAAGGCACCACCATCTTCCTCACCACCCAGTACATGGAGGAGGCCGATCAGCTCGCCCACCGTCTGTGCATCATCGACAACGGCAAGATCGTCGCCGAGGGCGAACCGGGCAAACTGAAAGGACAGATCGGCGCCGACATGATCAAGCTCGTGGTGAAGAACGGCAACGATGAGAACGTCATCAAGAACGCAATAGACACAGTCAGGCAGCTGCCGGGCGTCAAGGAGGTGCAGGACTGCACCAAGGGCGGCATCGACTGCACCGACGGCATCGTCATCTATGGAGCGGACGGCAGCAACCTCGTCCCGCTCATCGTGCGTTCGCTTGACGTCGAACACATCGAGATCGACAACCTCGTCCTGGCGAAACCGTCCCTCGACGATGTGTTCATCAAGTTCACGGGCAAGCAGCTCCGCACCGATCTGCAGAAAGCCCCGCCCAAGGCCGGTTTCCGTTCCAGGAGGCGCTAGGCCATGAAGATGCAATTGGACTTCCCCATGGAGATCGCCGCCATCTTCAGCCGCTGGATGCGCAAGCTGTTCCGGCGGCCGACGAACCTGACCTTCTCCATGATCCAGCCGCTGATCTGGTTCCTGCTGTTCACCCAGGCGTTCCAGGCCGTGGCCAACATCCCCGGATTCCAGCAGGTAACGGGGACGAGCTCGTACCTCACGTTCTTCAGCGCTGCCGTGATCGTGCAGACCGTCCTCACCTCCGCGCTGCAGTCCGGTCTGGGAATGGTCGACGACGTTGAATCGGGCTACCTGGACAAGATGAGGGCCACGCCAGTACGGCGTTCGTCGATACTGCTGGGCAAGGTGTTCTCCGACGGGTTCCGCATAGTGATGCAAGTCTCCATCATCATCGTCCTCGGCTACATCCTGGGCGTCAACGTCATCACCGGGCTGCCCGGGATAGCGCTCATATTGATCATGGCCATGTTCTTCGGCATCGCCTGGTCCGGCATCTCCACGTTCGTAGCGTTAACAACAAGGAACTCAGAATCGACGCTGGTCATCTCCATCATGTTCGTGTTCCCGATGCTGTTCCTCTCCACCGCCGTCATGCCGAAGCAGTTCCTGGCCCCGTGGGTGCAGACGTTCTCCGGGTACAACCCGGTCAGTTACGTCGCCGACGCGGTGCGCGGCCTCATCATCCACGGCTACGATTGGACCTTGATCGGGCAGGCGTTCCTGGCGATCCTCATCGTAGGGACGATAACGTTAACGGCGACAACGTTGATGTTCCGGAGGGCGCTGGCGAAATGATGTTTCTGTCGCAAATGATATCTGCAGCAATGGTCCTGATTGATCAGGCTATATCATTCAGAGTTTTCTTGATCACTAAATAGTCGACAAATTCGTAGACAATTAGAACAAATAAGAAAATCCCAAAGGACCCATATCCTCAAGACAGGATTTACTTTCAATTTTACTTTTCTTTTTATAGTAAAAGTATAGATATCATTGATGAGAATCAATTTCACGATTTGACGATAAGCGGCAGGCTCGAAAATGACAAGAGATATGTTAGAAGTAATAGGGGAATCCAAATCACTGAATTCCAAATTATTCTCTTTAATTAGGATTCAGATCATGTCAAGTCTGGCAGAGCTAGGTCGGGATGGATCATCATACAGAGAGCTTAAAGCAGTGTTGAACGAAGATGACGGAGTTCTTAATTCCAATCTCAAGGCCTTGGAAGGTATGGGTTACATCGAGTCAAAGGATGTCAAAATTGAGCAAAAGAACCTGAAATCCTACAATATAACGACCGAAGGCGAAATTGCCTGGAATGTAACTAGGATCTGGTTGAAGAAAATGCTAGAATGCGGTGACTTGAAATGAACAGATTCGAAAAGGTCAAAGCTTGTCTGAAGATGCTTGGATACACAAGTTTGTCGAGTGAGAACTTTGAAGATAAATTAGTGATCCAGAAAATCGTATACCTCATACAACTGAAAGGGATGAGGACTGGTTACGCTTTCAATCTCTATGTTAGGGGTCCATATTCTCCCGATCTGACATCGGATATCTATGAACACAGCGAAGAGCTCGAACATCTCGATTCACATGATGGGCTGAGCGACGTAGAACAACGATATGTTGAGGAATTCAAGAAAACTATCGAGCTGAAGCCGAGTCAGCTCGAAGTGGCCGCGACCTATTCGTATTTCGCATTCGAGCTGGGCAACGATGCAATATCATCGACAGCCAAAGTAAGGGAAATGAAGGGTTTCTACCCGGAGGCGCAAATAGCTTTGGGTATTTCGAGAGCCAAACAACTATTTTTCAAACCAACAAAGCAAGAACTCGATTCATTAAAGGCTGAAGCGACCCTATGGGAAAACGCATCGGAAACTGACGTCAAGGATTGAACGCTGATGGAAAAGGGTCAGATATGTTTCTTTGACCTACCGACAGGACAGGGTCACGAGCAGAATGGTCGTCGACCGGGAATCGTCTACGGATGCGAGGTAGGGGGAACGATCGTTATGATACCCCTGACAACCAACCTAGACCGGACAAGATTCCCTTTCACGGAGCTGATAGCGGCAAATCCCACCAGCGGTCTGAAGCATCAAAGCGTCGCATTGGTATTCCAGATCCGGGCAGTTTCAGTAAGCCGGATCCGCAATCTGATCGGATGCATTGCAACGGAGGAAATGGAAAGGATAGACGGTCAGGTTTCCGGACTGCTATCGCTTTAAATAATTTGGTCATGAATTGAACCAGCCTATCGCCCTTCAATATATCCAGCACTTTCATCCGCTGGAGAAATCATTATGCTCCCAGCAAGCATGGACATGCTTCAACGATGGTCTTCCTATGAAATGCCCGAGCTGTGGAATGGAGAGCGTGCCGGGGGCGAACGTGTGCGGCCATTGCGGCTATGCATTTTCGACAAGCGGATTGAACCAACAAACGTCCAATCCCCAACCGCAATACCAGCAACAATACCCGCCTAACCAGGCTCAGTATCAACCGCCACCACAGGCGCCATATCGGCCTCCCAAGAAGGCGAACAAGGTCATGATCGTCGGAGTCGTCGCTGCCGTCCTGATCGTCGGAGCGCTTCTCGCCTACGCGGTCATCTTGCCGGCGCTGAACAGCACCAGTAATTCCAACCTGTCCGCGTCCCGCGACCTGGTGGGGACTTGGAAGACGACCGCATCAACCCAGTTCAACTTCAAGACCGACTGGAACACCGGCACCCTCCAGGACGTCGGATACCAGAAGTGGAACGTGACGTTCACGATAACAAAAACGTCCGACCCCAACGTGGTCAACGTGCAGATGAGCTTCTCCGTCGCCAGCAGCGCCCTCACGTCAGGCAGCGGTGTGGTACCGGAAGTTTCGCCTAAGTTCTTCACCGGGGCGATCAACAGTTCCCAGATGCAGCTGCGGTCCGGCAGCAGCGTGATCGGGGTGTTCTCATTCACCACGTCCACCATGACGGGAACCTATGACGATAACTGGACAGCTGCGTATAGCCAACAGGTGTACACTGCGACGAACGCGATCAAACTGTACAAGGTGTAAGCTGGTCTCAGCACTCGATCATAGCGAGGTCGATATGGGACCTCCTGCGGCCGCTCCTGTCTTAGATCAAGACGTCCTCGACCGCTCCAGGTCCCGATTCCTTCAGGAAGACTCCGGACGTTCATGTGCTGGCGTTGACCTGACCCTGATCGATGATCTTGAAGGCGTACGAGTCCTCCGTCATCGTCAGATCTATCTCATGCCGGAACATGGTCAAGTAGGACGTGACACCGGACAATCGGGCCATCACTGCCTGCGTGGGGCAGGGCGGTATCCCATACCCGAATCCGGCGGTGATCACGGCCGCCTTCGGACGCACCGCGTCCAGGAACGGCTGGGTGCAGGACGTGTTCACCCCGTGATGGGGAACTTTCAGAACATCGGCGCTCAGGTCATAGCCAAGTTTTACCATCTGGCTTTCAGCGTAAGCTTCCGCGTCGGCGGCGAACAGCACCCTCTCCTTGCCGTATGTCATTTTGACCACGATGCTGCCGTCGTTGATGTTCGTGGCATTGTTGTCGATCCACATCACCCGGAACGTAACGGAGGAAGAGATGTTCAGGTACTCACCGGGGACCATGTCGGTCCTGACCACTGCCGAGCTCCGGTTGACAGCATCGAGGAAGTTGGCGAAGATGGGCGGGCTCACCGTGTCCACCAATTTCGTCATATAGATCTTGAGGACGGTGAAGTTTGCAAGAACATCGGCTGCGAAACTTATGTGGTCCGGATGGGGGTGGGTCACAACGAACGCATCGATCGTCCTGATGCCGTGTTCGGTCAAGAACGCTGACGTATTGGTGAAATTATCAAAAGAGCCGGCATCGATCAACACGTTCTTTCCGTCCGGCGTTTCTATCAGCATGGAGTCCCCGTGTCCCACGTTGAAGAAGAATACTTTCAACGGAAGGTTGCTGGCATGTGAATTACCGTTCACTGTGATAACACTTAGAGTGACGAATGATGCTGCGATCAAGATCGCGATCAGAGCGATGATCTTCCTTTTCCGGTCCATGTTCTCTTCCCTCGAACGAATGGCAATTTGCCTATCAGATCGCCATTCCGTTTCCCTCATATGGCGAGCATCGGACTTAGCATTTCCCCGTCTAGAAGATCACCTGGAGGTTTGAGCGTTCATAGGATCGTGCGACGGAGATCCTACGTTGGTCGCCAAGACTCGATTGATTTGACTGTGACAGTCGGCAATATTTTCGTTCGACGGGACATCAATGACCAGCACATGGGGCTTCTTATCGATGTCGGGCCTCTACGCGCAAGACTGTCTATGCCACGACGAACGGGCTCACCCTGTACAAGCAATAACATTCGAACGATATTAGAATCGGTTCATGTTATTGATCCACAAAATACAAAGAGGTACAATTCGTGCTGACAAAGGCGGGTTAATCCGTTATCTTCCCGTTCAGGAAAAAGTAATGTTTTTTCAAACACTTCGGGCAGTGAATTTGGCGGGTGTTGTTTGACCCGAACACTTCATTGATTTGGGAAATCGGAATCTCGTAGTCCTCGAGTTCCGTTCGAGTAATTGGACATCGAAATCGATACGTTACGATAGCACCGCACATGCCATCTTCAACCACCATGTCCTTGTTGGGTCGGATATCGAATCCCATCAACAATCCATTTCTTACTTGTTTTTCGAGAATTGAGTTCAAAGTACTTTTGAGAATCGGATCGATCTCAATCACCTTTCCTCGAACGATGGCTTCTCCGTTCGTCACCGCTTTTCTAAGGTTATCATTGATCTTGATTTGTTCGAGTATTTTCATCGAATTGGATCCCGACCTAAACACAATGTGTTCTCTTATTCCACGGAAAACTTTCGAACCAGTATGGGGATCAACAACCAGGATTTGATCGGCAACTACTCTCTCGACAGCTTCCTTGGCCTCCCCGGTCATATGTTTGGGGACTCCCTTTACCAGATCGCCCAGATTGCGTTCGGCACCACCAAACAAGCATAGATTCCAAATCTTGTAGATAATCCACCAATCGATCGATTTCCGTTTCTCTAGCTCAGAAGCAATTTCTTCCCCAGCTTCGGGCCAGATTTCCGACAGTTCGACCAATACCTGCAAATAATGAATACTTGGTATATAAAAACTGTTTCAGTTGAGTACAATTAGATACTATAATGCAAAGATTCATTATGGTGAAATATTCATACAAGGTTTACCAAATCCTAAAAATTGCTACTACTGCTACAAATTTGGATGTGATTTAGATATGAGAAGAAGCCCACAGGAAATTGTCATGTTGATGGCAAACGTTTTGAAGACTGTTCCGGAAGGTGAACAGATCACGATAAACGAAATGCATGAAGCAACTGGAATCCATTATTCAACGCTGCAATCTTACTTAGAACTAATATCGTACGCGCAATCAAGAATGCCACGCACAGAATATGTGAAAGGGAAAAATGGATTGGCCATCCTAGTCGTCGAGAAAAAGAATGGCATATCAACCGAGCTCGACAACCTGATAATACGGCTATTCGATGCTGGAGCTCTAAGGAAAACCAAGGCGATCATGACCAATATCCAGAGGTCGACCATCGATCTAGCAATATCATCAGGTTACATAGAGGAGTCATCTGGGAAGATATTTCTGACATCCGATGGAACGATAAAAGGCGTAGAACTAGCGGAACGTCGGGAAGAAGAATCGATCACTCCGATAGCTTCTCAATTTGCCAATGAAGAGAAAAAACCTTGTCTGGAACACGTCGAAGCAGAGATTGTCGAACCGACCAAAGGATTCAATTGGTGTAGGTCTGGGAGAGACATCTCAAGTCCTATTCCAACATACGAAAAGACAATAGCCATTTGATCAGGAAATTGTGGAGGTATGTTAATGGTTGATGAGGCAAATATGAAAAAACCGTTGTGCAAAGCGAGAAATCCCGCTTTCCTCAAATTATACGCGACGAATATTCTCGTTGATGAAACCGATGTCGATATTCGTATTTATTTCATGAATGAGATTATAAGCACAAAGGAGCAAAGACTGGCCGTCTCCGATGGAGTCGCGATGATCTCTAAGCAAGCGGCAATATTATTATATGAACAACTAGATACTATAATAAAGAAATGGGCTGAAGAAGGTCGCCCAGTTGAAGTGCCAGAGGCCAGAAGATCGGTGCTCAAAGAAATGAAAGCAGAAGAAGATCAGTTTGTGGGCTAGGTTTTATTGCCCACGATCAACTTTCATTATCTTTGCGATGGTTAGGATCCTCACTTTTTTTCCTGGTCTGCTCGCTGACCACGTTGTTAATCCAGAGGACCACCGTTCGGTATGCGTCCTTTCCCTTAGGCGTAAGCACCACCGTCTGGTGTCCGTCGTTACCCTCGTTCAGCACAACGAGGTCGCGGACCACCATCCATTCCAGATAACGCACGAGGTTATCGTAGCTGACGCCGGTGGCCACCTGCAGGCGCGTTCGCAGCATCGGCCCGTTCTCCTTCCACAGCCGGTCCAGCATTCTTGACAACACGTAGATGTCCGGCCGTTCCAGTCCGCTCACCGTTCACAGCCCCTGGAGCTTCGATTCCATATCCGTCTTCATGGTCTCGAGCTTCGATCTCCATTGGCGCAGCTTCCTCCGATCAGACTGGATGTTGCGATACTTGGTCGTAAGGTAGAGGATGACCGAAGTCCCCACGAGGATGACAAGAAACGGAAAACCGAGACCGATGAAGAATAGAGCCCCCGAGAAGATGGTGATCACGTAGATCGTCCAGCCGATGACAATGGACATCGTAGGATTGCGGTAGGCGAAGTTACGGGTGCGGTACCGGGTCCATTTCGGCATCTCCGGGCAAATGTTCAGGAGCGTCTCCAGACCGGACTCGGCACCGTCAACGGTAGGCGCCGTTCCAGCCTCCCTGGCTATGGCCGCTTCCAGGTAACCGATCCTCTCGTTCAGCTCATTGGACTGGATCAGATAGCGTTTCTTGTTCCACATGACCAGAACGAAGATCGACGCCACCGTCAGCGGAAAGGTAACCAGAAAGACCACGGAGTAATCGCTGTAATTATCCCCGACCAAGTGCCAGGAAACGGTGAACACGAACATCAAGGCATAGGCGATGATGCCCAACAGCACGATCAACCAGGTCGAGTCCTCATAGCTCGCGTAACGGGCGACGAACGCGTCCACGGCCAGGCGGTCCGCCTGTTGCAGTGTTTCGACCACCACCGATCCCGGGTCCGCATGTTCGGTCCCCTCATCCCTGTGCTCCTGCGTCTCCAGATATGAAAGGGTCGGCCGGAGCACATTGTGGCTGAGGTCCAGCGACTTGCGGTAGGAACGCAACGTCATCACCAACGCGATGATGCCGCAGAAGGGCAGGATGGCGGTGAAGGAGAACATCGACTCGATCCCGACCCGGGTGAGCCCCGGATACACCGATACCTCGCTGCCCATAGACGACGGACGGACCAATATCCTGACCGTCCGGTTTTGGTCCACGGTCACCTTCAGGTCCCGGTCATCGACGGCGACCAGGTATCCTATCTTCGCGAGGTGTTGCCCGACGCTCCTCATGGCGTCGTCGGCCCTCATCACGGTCCGCATCTGGTCCACCTTGAGATTATGGGCCAGCACCACACCGGTCGCGCTGGACAGAGATATGCCGATGATCAGCGCATATATCACAGGCATTATCCAGAAATCGCCTGCATTTGATGCCATTATCAAATAAACGAGTTCAGCCGGCAAGATCCCCGCTGCCGCCGAGATCAAATAGACCAGCAACTGACGCGTGTTCAACGATCCTTCCCCCCAGGTGTATCGACCTTTTCATTAAAAATTGCTGGCTTGAACCGGATGAGCCCTGTCTCAATAATGGCGGCGGATGGTCGGTCGCTTTCATGTTCCGTCATCTTCTCGACCTCTGCTCGCTAACCATTTCATTGATCCAGAGCACGACCGTGCTGTAGGCGTCCTTCCCCTTCGCCGTCAGCAGCACGGTCTGATGCCCATCATTTCCATCGTTGAATTCGATCAATCCACGCTCCTGCATCCATTGCAGGTAACGCACGAGATTGTCGTAGCTGAGATTCGTCCCGACCTGCAGTCGAGTCCGCAGCATCGGCCCGTCCTCCCTCCATAGTCGGTCCAACAATCTTGAGAGGACGTAGATATCGGGTCTCTCCAGGGCCATCGGATCACAGCGCCCCTAGATTCGATTCCATCTTGGCGTTCAGCGCCTCGATCCGGGAGTTCCACTCTTCGAGTATCTGCTTGTCCTTCCGGTTGTCTTTGACCTTGGCTATACCGTAGAGGATGGCCGTTGCCGCCCACAAGGCGAACATGACGTACCAGCCCCAGGGCTCGAAGAATCTGACAAAGACCGATATCATGACCATCCCGAAGATCACCACGGAGATCCCCGGGTTCCTCTGGCTGATGTCCCTCCGGCTGTACTTTACCCACCGGGGCAATTCAGGCCAGGCCCTCAGGAGAACGCTTAATCCAGATTCATCCGAGTCCGTAACGGGGACCAATCCCTGTTCCCTCGCGATGGATGCCTCCAGGTCCCTTATCTTCGCCCTAAGTCCGGTGGTCAGGTCAAGGTACCGTTCGCGGTACAACCACAACAATCCGCCGATGATCACGAGCGTGGCCAGGAAAGTGATCCCGGATGAGACCCTACCGCCATAGGACCAATCCCCAACAGTGCTGTTTGGATCGGTGAACACAAAGAAGGCGATACCGTATAGGTACAGGCCAAAGATGAGAGTTGCCAGGGCCACCCCCTGGTAGAATGACTTGATCGACATGAGCGCCTGGTTGGCCAGGCTGTCAGCTTTTTGCAGGCTGTTGATCGTGACGAGCCTGAGGTCCGCCGTTCCGGCCTCCTCACCCCAGCCCTCCTTCTGGGCCTCCAGATAGAACAAAGAAGGGACCAGGATGCTGTCGGAGAACTCTCGGGTTCTTATGATCGAGCGGTACGACATCCCCACCACAATGACGCCGCAGAACGGCAGTATGATCGAGAGCAGATAAACGGAATAGATGCTGCCGGACGTCAGACCGGGATAGACGGAGACTTGGCTTCCCTGCTCTGTCGGACGCACCCCGATCCTGGCGGTCTTGTAATCGTCGAGGAGCACGGTCAGCTTCTTTTCCCCAGGGGAGGCGATGTAACCAATTCCCCTCATGTGCAATTGCATCCTCCGGAACGCCACACCTGGCTTCATATCCGTCCTTATGATGGCCACCGGACGGCCGTAGGCCAGAAGGATGCTGACCACCCCGGCGATCATAGCCGCCAGGTATGCTCCGAACAGTGCCGCGAACACTGGACTATGTGTGTAGAGGTCCAAGATCAAGTATAGCGCGGCTGCCACGATGACGATCAGGGCGGTGAACGCTACGCTATATGATCCTGGCCTTCCCTTCATCCACTGCTTCCCCGCTCCCCTATGCACGTCATGAATAGAAGATGCTAACTCATCGGGGATGAGCGTCACGGGCCGGCAGTTGCCATAGGTTCGCAGATCGACCGTTCGAAAGAAGAGCCCAACCTACCTCTTCGACCGTCTCAGGAGCAGCACCGCACCAATGGCCACTATGGCGATCGCGATCCCGGCCAGGAGCAGGACCTCCGATGAAACCGAAACAGTGCCGGTGTCAACGGTGAAATCCAGTTCCTTCACCGTCGTATGTCCGGCCTCGTCCGTGACCTCCAGAATAAGTGTGTGCCGACCATCGCTCAGTCCGCTTAGGGCGATCATATCGCCGATGCAAGGAGCGTACGACCCATCGTCGATCTTGTATTCCATCTTCGCAATGCCGCTTCCGCTGTCATTGGCGATCACCACCGCTCTCAGCGACGTGGTGTGCACTGTGATGCCGTTATCCAGGGAGAAGCTCGCCGTCGGCATGACCGAGTCCAGTCTCACCGAGACCGATCTCACGGCCTCGGCGTTCCCCGCCTCGTCCACCGAATAATATTCGAGCGTGTGGTTGCCGTCGGCGGAGATGGTCATCGGCGAAGTAACATCGGTCCAATCGCCCCCGTCCAGACTGCAGCGGATGACCTGGACCCCGCTCACGCTGTCGTTGGCGGTGACGGTAACAGTAACGGTCCCGATGTACCATCCGTTCATGCCCTGGCTACCGGACAGGCTCACCTCGCTCCTGGGCACGGTCCGGTCGATGCTGAAGTTCACGAAACCGATCGGGTCGGCGTTCCCGGCCTGGTCGGTGCTGCGGTATTCCAGGGTATGGTCCCCCTCGGACGTCACCGTCAAATTCCCGGAATAAGCGGTCCACGCCCCACCCTCAGAGCCGTCCAGGCGGTAGGTGGTCTGACCGACCCCGCTGCCCTGGTCCGTGATGTTCAGGTCGACGGTCACGTTGCTGACATACCATCCGGCCGTTCCCGTGGTTCCGATCAATGCCGCGCTGCTGGTCGGCGCGGTGAGGTCGATCGTGAAGCTGACCTCCGTTGGCTGTTCCACATTGCCGGCCTGGTCGGTGCTGCGGTACCTGATGACGTGGTCTCCCACCGTTCCGACCGTGATCGTACCGGGGTATGGGGTCCATGCACCTCCGTCCAGGGCGTATTGCGTCGACGATATCCCGCTGACGGCGTCCAGGGCGGATAGGTTGATGCTCACGGTACCGCTGAAGCGCATCTGGTCGGTGTTACCCTGACCGGTGATCGTGCCGGTCGTCACCGGATCTTGGCTGTCGATCTTGATGGTCATCGTTTTGGTGATTTCTCTGTTCCCGGCCAGGTCGGTGGCGGCATACTCCAGCGTGAAGTTTCCCTGGTCCGTGATCCAAACGGTCCCAGCATAGGTCAGCCAGCCCGCTCCGTTCAGCCGGTACTCGATCTCCTGCACGCCGCTCAGGTCCGATACGAGGATGTTCACGCCCACGTTCGTTACGTACCACGGTCCGTTGCCCACAACTCCGTTCAGAGAGACCGATGAGACCGGAGCCTGTCCGTCGATCTGCACCGTCAGGGTCTTCGCGCTCTCGATGTTACCGGCGATGTCGGTCGAGGAATACTGGACCGTATGAATGCCCTGGGTCGAGATGGTGAAAGGAACGGAATATGGTGACCAGGCACCGGAATCGATCCGGTACGAGGTGGCGGACACGCCGCTGGTCACGTCGTTCGCTGCCAGTGTGATCGTCACCGACCCGGTGTTCCATCCCGGGGAGGCGGTCCCGGTGTTCGATGCGGTCGTGACCGGGGCCGCACGATCCAGAGTGGTCGAGGCATCTGCGATCGTGGGGGCCGTTTCCACATTGCCGGCCCTGTCCGTGGCGACGGAGTAGAATTGATAGAAGCCATCCGATCCCGGCGCGGTCGGGTCGAAATAGATCATGCCCGGTGCCCAGAGACCGGATGGATTCGAGTCGGTCACATATGCAGAGTAGCTGCCGGTGGTTCCTTTGCGATAGAACAACTGGACATATGCCACACCGCTTCCGCCGATGTCGTTGGCAGTGCAGGTCAAGTTCACCGTCTGGGTCGTCGTGTACATCGACAGCGAGCTGAGCCAAGAGCTCGGCGTCGATGGATCGGAGACCGTCACCATGACGTCGTCGATGAAGACACCGGCGTGCCCGACACCTCCCGTGGCTCCGCTGGTGAAGCGGAAAGCAATTTCCTCGGTCCCGGCCGGTATCGCCATCTCGGCCAGCTGCCATCCGTTGGAATTGACCGAGGGCTGGGTCCAGTTGGTCGTCCAGGCGAACCCGTTGAAGAATTGGACATATGCATGGTCGGTCGTTCCGGTATAGGCCCAGTATTCGAAGGACAACCTTGCCGTCCCGATCCCGGTCAGGTCCGGCAACGGCACCAGCGCGTATGCCTCCATATTCTGGTCGTAGGTACGGTTCATATGGTTCGGTAGACCGTTCGCGCCGATACCGAACTCCGCGCACCACAGGCTGTGCGTTCCCGTTCTGGGCTTGAGAGTGCTGTTCCCCCAATAGTCCACTCCAGAGACGGAATTGTTATCCCCGCCGTACCAGGCGTTCGTCCCATAGGGCTCGAAGTCCATGAAAAGAACGCTGGACCTTCCGTTCCACGCGACATTGTCGATCCACCCGGAATCATTGCCGAAGCTCACACCCACATCCTTGGAATAGGTCCAATTCAGGTAGTGGATGCCAGAAGTGATCGCCGTTGTTACCGTGGCCCACGATGTCTCATTCGTTATCCTTTTGTTCAGGTTCCCATCCAGATAGAAGTTCAGGTAGTCAAAATTAGGCTCTGAGGACACCTTCCAATCAAAGCTGAACGTTCCTGGTCCTTCCACCACGGCTATCAGCGTCGAGTTGCTGGAATCGCCGACGTCGCCACTCTGCATCGCATGCGGCCTGCCCTGGACGTCCCTCACCCCGACCCACTGGGTCTCGCCTGCGAATGTGAGCGCGCCATCGAAATAGGACAATGCCTCGGATGGGGAAACGATAGGTTCCGCAGGCAGTTGCGTGCTTGCCGTCGCCGGGGTTTTAAGTGGAAGCCCCGGAGCCTCCGGGCTGATGGCCATCGCCTTTCCGTCGACGTATGGGTTGTGACAGACCTCTATCCGGTACGAGGAAATGCTCCCGGCAAGGTGGGATCTGTGCACGGTCATCTCTATGCTGTAATGCGGGTCCATCAGGTAGGCCGACAGTTCGGAGATGTCCTGGCACATGAACGTCGGCATAAAGGCATATGAAGTGGAGGAGAAGTAGGGCGATATTTGCGCCATTATTTGGTTGTCAGAGTTACGAACGGCAGAGAAGGTTATGCCAGCGTCATAGGTCGGCGAATCGTCAAAGTGATAGACAGCTAGGTCAGAAGGCTGATAATCGACCTTGTCCGTCAAGGATGTCGCCTCGAGCAGGCCTCCGATCTCCCTGATCGTTTTGTACGTCATCCAGAAATAACCGCCATTCCCGAACGAGGTGCCCCAGGAGTTGACGACCTTGAACGCTCCTGAGTCCCCGTCGTCCGTGAGGCCGTCGTCATATCCGACGATGGTCACGGCGTGGTCCGTGGTGCTGGTATCGTATGCAGCATATTCGCTGGAAGAGAGGATGAAATTCCCGTCCGCGAACGCGGTCCGGGCTCCATTGATCGCCGCGGCATTTAAGGCGATGGTCACTGGATGATTGGAGACCAGTGAATCCTTGATGTCCTGGATGGTCGATTGACCGTAGACATAGGAGACGATGTTATCGATCCGGTGCGTGGGGGCGTTCCTCCAGGCGGCCTCGCTTCCCCAGCTCATGTGATCGGTCGCCGCGTATGGCATCATGTTCCAGGTGGCAATACCGATCGTCTTCCCCACCAGCGCTTCATCGGCTATGGTGGAACCGTCTTCTTGGAGCACCACCTTGTTGTATGCCCAGGAAGGGCTCATAAGATGTTCATTGTTCCCCAGATAAGCATCGGTCCAGCCATTGTTCAGGGCCTCCAGGTATCCATAGTTGTAATAGATGGTGGAGAATGCGGCGCAGGAACCTTCGGAACCCTGATCTCGGACCTGAGGAAAATATGGCTGTGTGGATATGTCATAGGTTGAAGAGGATGGGGCCAATGGCAAATTGTCGTAACTGTCGAATATCACGATCTTGCCGACCAGTGACTCCAGTTGCGCATCGGTGGAGACCGAAAGGCCAGTGGCATTATAAATGTTCGAGAATGAATCACCGACCGGTGTGTCGCTGTTTGCGTTATCCGTCAACTGCTCTTTCATCAGCTGTATGTCCGCCTCGGTGGCGAGATGGTAGTTGATCGACCCAGTGCCGGTTGCATTGCTAATTTGCTGAGAGATTTGGGCATCGGCGGCGTCTGCCGCCGACCGGGTTGACAGACCGGAGACCTGAGTTAGGTTGAGCCCACTCGACAAAGTGATGAGCACCAGGGTCCAGACGAAAACAGCGAGTGTCCCATGTTTCATAAATACGGCCGAACAATTATTTTGGCTGGATTTAATGTTATTGTGAGCTTCGGGCGACATATGCGCGCTAGTTCGGCCTTGTAACAGGATTCTGCGATAGAGAAATATCAGATTCTCTCCGATCTCCTAATACTACCAGAAAATTAAACCATTGTTAATCATAACGATCCAGATCATATCTGGACGATAATTCGTATTGATCTCTGCCTTTCCTAGATGACCGTCTGATTCCGCGATTGTGTTATTCAGAACGGAAACCCTTTAATTAGCGACAGCGGTCGGGGATAGATAAGCACTGCGCTGGAGTGGACTAATGGAACTGTTGTACATCGATGATGAGCCGTCACTCCTCGAACTTGGAAAAGAATTCCTCGAGCTCGAACCGGACGTATCAGTCACCACTCAGACAAGTCCCATTGAAGCGCTCGCGATGCTCAACCAAAAACACTTCGACATCATCATTTCCGACTACATGATGCCTGAGATGGACGGACTTGAGTTCTTCAAGCGTCTGCGCCTCTCTGGCATCGCCACTCCGTTCATCCTTTTCACCGGTAAAGGGAGGGAAGAGGTCGTCATCGAAGCAATGCGCCACGGGGTCGACTTCTATATTAAAAAGGGCGGCGATGCCAAGAGCCAGTTCGCCGAGCTCATGAACGCCATCATGCAATGCACCGCCCGGAAGGAGGCGGAGGAGGCGTTGGAGCACAACGCCCGCCGTTTCCGTACCATGATCGAGAACCAGTCCGAGATCATCGCCCTCTCCGACCTCGACGGCAACTTCAAGTTCATCTCCAATTCTGTGAAAAGGATCCTGGGCTACGAACCGGAGGAGCTCATCGGCAAGAACGTCGCCTCGATATTCGCGGTCCCGTCCTTATTCACGTCCCGACCCAGGGTAGACCAGTCAGGGATGTACCCGGACAGGTCGTTCAAGATGGAGGCGGACATGCGCCACAAGGATGGCACAATACGAAGCATGGAAATGACCGGGAGCATCCTCAACAAGAATGGGGTACCGCACGAGGTAGTGGTGAACGTCTACGACCTCACCGAAAGGAAACGGGACGAAAGGCGCATCAGACATCTGATCAGCGTGCAGAAGGCCATTCGGCAGGTCAACAAGTGCATCACCACCGAAACGGAACCGATGAGCTTGCTCAAGGCTGTCTGCGACATAGCGGTGGCGCGCGGTTATTCGACCGCCTGGGCCATCATCTTCGAGGATGGGCACAACCCGGTCCGGATGGTCGAGACCGGGATCGGCTCCGGATTCGAAGAGATCCGTGCCATTTTTGCATCGGACGAGAAACTCTCCTGCACCAAT
>JBEKDM010000044.1:0-17097 GCA_050014375.1 Methanomassiliicoccales archaeon
TTCCTGCAAAGCCGCGAAAGCTCGGGAAAGGTCGTTCTTAGCTGTTCATAAGTTTCTACAAGTGGCATTTACATGATTAAAAATATTAATTGACAATCAATTTAATTAAGGTATACTTGGTTTATGCCAAGAAACAGAATTGATGCTAACGTGCGCTGTCCATCGTGCAACGGTCAACTTTTTCCAAGGGTCCTGGTCTGCGACTCGTGCGGGCTCAAGGTTGAAGGGGACTTCGTGACGAACGAGTTCGGATCACTCACTCCCGACGAGTTGCATTTCCTGCGCGTGTTCATCTACTGCGAAGGCAGGATCAGGGACATGGAGGCCGCCCTGGGCGTGAGCTATCCCACGGTCAAAGGGCATCTGGCCACGATCAAGCAGAAGCTCAACCAATACGGGATTGAACTTACCGACGAACAGGTCGGCGAGGTGGTCGAGAAGGTAAAGAAGCTGGCAGAGAGCGGCAAACAAGTGGACGACGCGGAGCTGGTCGCCCTGGCATCGCATATCCTCGGGCAATCGGGAAGGGAAACGCACAAGATAAAGCTCAAGGAGTTCACCGTGCTTACCGGGATGAACATAACCCCCACCTCTACGGTCGTGGTGGACTTTGATGGAGACATACGCAGGAGCTCCAATATAGGCATCGGGCCGGTGGACGCCGCCCTGAACGCCATCAAGAGCGCGGTTAGTGACAAGATAACCCTGGTCGAATACCGCCTCAGCGCCATCACAGGTGGAAGCGATTCGCTGTGCGAGGTGATGGTGAAGCTGAGGATGAACGGGGAAGGCAGCGCCATGTCCGTTGGCAAGAGCATCGGCACTGACATCGTCCTTACATCGGTCGAGGCCACCATGGAGGCCATCGACCGGCTTTATGCCCGAAAGGGCGCATGATGGAGAGTACAACAATGAGCGACAAGGATCCGAAGACCATTTCAGAGAAGATAATGTCCTTGAAGTCCGGCGTGGACGCCCATGCCGGGGAGATCGTGGTGGCGGACGTGGACTACGTTATGGTCAATGACGTCACCGGCCCCCTGGCCTTCCAGGAGTTCGAGGGACTGGGCTGCGAGCCGATGCGGGAGAAGATCGTCCTTATCCCGGACCACTTCGTGCCGAACAAGGACATCGCCTCGGCCCAGCAGGCCAAGGAGATGCGGGAGTTCGCCAAGAGGTGGAAGATCGACAATTACTATGAGGTAGGCCGCGGGGGCGTGTGCCACCAGGTGATGGTGGACGAGGGATTCGCGGCACCGGGAAGATTGATCGTTGGGGCGGACTCGCACACCTGCACCTACGGTGCATTGAACGCCTTCTCCACCGGCGTGGGGTCCAGCGAGGCGGCCGCGGTGTTCGCCACCGGCAAACTGTGGTTCAAGGTACCGGAATCGGTGCACATCCTGCTCAAGGGACGCTTCAACAAGTATGTCGGAGGGAAGGACCTGATCCTGAAGATAATCTCCGACATCGGGGTGGACGGAGCGACATACAAGACGCTGGAGTTCGGGGGTTCCGGAATAGCCGCGGTGAGTATCTCGGACCGAATGACGATCTGCAATATGGCCATCGAGGCTGGTGGAAAGGCTGGGATATTCCCTTGCGACGCTGCCACCATAGCGTTCATGAAAGCGTCACGCAGGGAAGGTTTCAAGGCGGTCTATGCCGACGACGGGGCGAAGTACACCCAGACGCTGGAGTATGACCTCTCCAAGCTGGAACCTATGGTCGCCCTTCCGCACCTGCCCTCCAACGGGAGGATGGTGAAAGATGTCGACGTGGAGATCGACCAGGCTTTCCTGGGATCATGCACGAACGGCAGGATCGAGGACATGAGGATCGCTGCCGAGATCATGAAGGGCAGGAAGGTGAAGGACGGCGTTCGGATGATCGTCGTTCCAGCAAGCGTCAAGGTGTTCAAGCAAGCGATGGAAGAAGGCCTGCTGAAGGTGTTCGTGGACGCCGGCGCCTTCGTTTCCGGACCGACCTGCGCTGCTTGCCTGGGAGGGCACATGGGCGTGCTGGCGAAAGGCGAGAGATGCGTCAGTACCACCAACAGGAACTTCATCGGCCGTATGGGGCACAAGGAGTCAGAGGTCTATCTGGCCGGACCAGCGGTCGTGGCGGCAAGCGCAGTGACCGGTAAGATATCGCTGCCACAGGACATCAAGGATGAGTGATCAACATGCAGAAGGTTAGAGGCAAGGTCTGGCTGTTCGGGGATCACGTGGACACCGACCAGATGATCCCGGCGGAACGGCTGACCAGCGACAACAATGACCGTCTGGGAACGTTTGCGTTCGAGAAGGTGAGACCGGGCATGGCCCAGAAGGTGAAGAAGGGCGATGTCATCGTGGCCGGACGCAACTTCGGCAGCGGTTCGAGCAGGGAGCATGCACCGCGCGCGCTGCTCCAGATGGGCATATCCTGCGTCGTGGCCGAGAGCTACGCCAGGATATTCTACAGGAACTCGATCAATGTGGGCCTGCTTCCGGTCCAGTGCAAGATCGAGGCGTCGGAAGGGGACATCCTCTCGGTCTATTTCGACCAGGGGATCATCAAGAACGAAACCGATAACAAGGAATGGAAGTTCGATCCCTTCCCGCCATTTGTGCAGGAACTGATCGAGAAGGGTGGCCTGATGGCCAAGATCAAGGAGGAAAAGAGATGTTCAAAGTAGCCGTCCTGCCAGGTGACGGCATCGGACCAGAGGTAGTGAACGAGGGAATGAAAGTGCTGCGTAAGCTGTCCGAGAACTACTCGGTGCAGTTCGACTTCCAGGAGATGGATATCAACTCCGAGCGGTACCTGCGCACGGGAAAGCTGCTCACCACCGAGGACGTGGAGCAACTGAAGAAGTTCGATACCATCTACCTCGGCGCGGTCGGGGACGACCGGGTCAAACCGGGCGTCTTGGAAAAAGGCATCCTCCTGGCGCTGCGCTTCCAATTCGACCAGTTCATCAACCACCGGCCGGCCCCGCTGTGGAAGCCCTTCGGCCGCCTGAAGCGGGACATGGACTTCAACATCGACGTGTTCCGGGAGAACACCGAAGACTATTATGTCGGCGCAGGCGGGAGGGTCCAGGAAGGTCACGGGAAGCTGAACCTGCAGATCAAGAGGAACCTCTACGACATGAGGATACAGCTGCAGGCCGATGCGGACGCCAAGGATGAGTTCGCCTTCGAGATCGGCATGATGTCGCGCAAGAACATCGAGCGGTTCGCGGACTTTTCGCTCAACTACGCCAAGATGATTGGTGAAAAGAAGATCACAGTGATCGACAAAGCGAACGTCTGCAGCAACATCTACGGACTGTGGCGGGACGTCTGGACGGAGAAGTGCAAGCAGGCGAACGTGGAACTCAGCTACATGTTCGTCGACGCCATGACCATGGCGCTCGTGAAGAATCCGGACAAGTTCCGGATGATAGCCACGCCGAACATGTTCGGGGATATAATAACCGACCTGCTGGCCGAGGTCACCGGCGGACTGGGCCTGGCCCCCGGTGGCAACATCAACCCCAAGGGGATATCCATGTTCGAGCCGGTGCACGGAAGCGCTCCGAAATACAAGGGCTTGAACCGGATCAACCCCATCGCCACCATACTGGCAGCAAAAATGATGTTGGACAACCTGGGTCGCAGGGATCTGGGCGACGTCATCAACAAGGCGGTCAGGACCGCCCTGGACCAAGGCGTATACACCCAAGACCTTGGCGGCAAGGCGACGACCAGTGAAATGGGGGATGCCGTGGTCGCTGCGATCGGTCGCGGTTGAACGACACAAAAACGCCAATTTCGAAAACCATTTTCAATTCATTTTCTAATCGCTCTTGACCTTTACCGGAAGGTAACTTCTGCTCCCTATCGCCGCTATGGATAATGTATAAATCAATTAATATTTCTCATGGCCAGCAGGTTAAACCTAGGTCCAATTCTCAAAATCAATAATGACATTCTGCACTGCCGGGTTCATATACGCCGCTCCCCGGTGACTGATATTGAAGACATAACGCTGCGAGCACCGGGAGTGTTGATGCAGCAGTCATCGAAAAATCGGTGAAAACATGAAAAAGACTTGGTTGAAACGGGACAGGCGTGGGGAAATGGGCGTTGGAACAATGATCATTTTCATCGCCATGATCCTAGTTGCTGCAGTTGCCGCCTCCGTGTTGATCGGCACCGCTAACAAAGTGAGGGAACAGGCCCAGAACACCGGCGACCAGGCGATCAACAACGTCGCTTCTGGATTCGTTATCCAGGACGTAACCGGAACGGTCAACGCGGGATTTACCGAGATAACCGAACTTACTATCCAGTTGAGGCTTCAGGCTGGAAGCCCCAGCATGAACATGAACTTAGTTTCGATCCAGGTGGTCAGCGATAGTGCCAACACTCTGTTGGGCTTTGCTGCAGGCTCTTCCACGAGCAGCGGCGCAATCGCTGACTCAAAATATGGGGCGAACACCACCGGTTCATCGACGACATGGACAGGTTCCAACCGTGTTGTCGAGCAGGGTGACTTGATCACCGTAACTATCACGGGACTAGACCTAGGATATTCGGCCACAGCGACTGTCAAGATTGTTCCAGCATATGGGTCATCGACGTCGGTCAGCTTCGTGACTCCGTCCCTCTATAGCACGACATTGATCAACCTGCGGTAACCCAAGTCTGGTATTGAACAACGAGGAATGGCAATAGGAATGAGGAATAACATTCCTCTCCCACTTTTTTCTATTTGTGATGATACGGGTCCTTTGAAAGTAGGAACTCCGAGATCCATCGATCTATTTCTCTATTCAACCCTTCAAATCGAGTCATGTTCTGCAAAGCCCATTCTTTCGTTCAGAATCGCAATATGGCTTCTCGACTCACCTTTGTCGGCTTGCCTTGGTCTTGCCCTTCTCGATCATTGTCGGGTACATTCTGAACCGAGTGGTGATGATTTCAAACAAGCCCACTTTATTATAAATATATTCAGAATGACCACATTTTGTCTCAGCGTGGTCTTAATGACCATCTGTTTTCGTGTTGGAAAAGGAAAGTATTAGGAAAATTGTTTCAGGCGGCACTCCTCGCTCATCTGCTTCTCGAAATCGTCGAGTTTGACGCCGAACTTTGCCCCCTTGGCCCCATGACGCCGTATCGCCAGCGTGTTGGACTGTTCTTCTTTGTCACCCATCACTATGATGTATGGGATCTTCTGCATCTCGGCATCCCGGATCTTTCCCTCGACCGTCCCGGGGCTCAGGTCCATTTCGACCCGATATCCCAGTTCGAAGAGTCTTTGATAAACGGCCTCGGTGGCCTTCGAGTTATCCTCCCTGAATGAGATGACACGGGCCTGAACCGGTGCCAGCCAAACGGGCAGATTGCCGTTCAGGTGCTCCAGCAGGATCCCGATGAACCTCTCCAGTGAGCCATATACGGTCCGGTGCAGCATGATCGGGGCATGCAACTTCCCGTCGTCACCGGCGTACTTGATCTGGAATCTTTCAGGCATCTGGAAGTCCAATTGTATGGTCGCGGTCTGCCACTCCCGATTTAGAGAGTCCCTGATCTTGAAGTCGATCTTCGGGCCATAGAAAGCACCATCCCCGGCATTGATCTCGTATTTGACGTTCCTTCCGTCCAGTACCTTCTTCAAAGTGCTCTCTGCCTTCTCCCATAATAATGGGTCTCCCATGGAGTTGTCCGGTTTTGTCGATAGCTCCATGCGGTATTCGAAACCGAAGAGCTTGTAGAACTTATCGACGAGGTTGATGATGCTGTTAATCTCGCTCTCTAACTGATCTTCCATGCAATAGATGTGCGCATCATCTTGCGTGAACTGGATGACCCTGAACAATCCGGATAATACTCCCGATAGCTCCACCCGATGGACCTCGCCGAGCTCCGACATCCTCAATGGCAGTTCCCGGTAGCTCCTCTCCCTGCTGTTGAAGACCAGGATTCCTCCCGGGCAGTTCATCGGTTTGGCGCAGAACGGACGATCATCATAGCTGGTGAGGAAGATATTGTCCTTGTAGTGCTCCCAATGTCCCGATACCTTCCACAGGATGTCGCTCATGACCTGGGGTGTCTTGATCTCCTGATAACCCGCTTTCCGGTGCTCATCCCTCCAGAAATCGATCAAGGCGTTCCTGATAACCAGGCCCTTGGGGTGCCAGAAGACCATTCCTGGAGCCACATCACAGAAGCTGAATAGGTCCAACTTCTGTCCTAGTATGCGGTGATCGTTATCTTTCAGGTTCTCCTTGCTGAGCTTCGATTTGGATATCTGCTTCAGTAGGGCCACATGGTCGACCTGTTCTGATTCAACCTTCTTGGGAGCTACCCTGATCTCCCTTGAGAGCTCGGATAGAGGGTGTCCCTTACAACTTATCTTGAATGCCTTGTACCAGCCGAAAGGCGCCCGGGTCACTTCCACCCCCTTGTCCTTCAGCATGGATTCCATGGTCCGTAGCATCTTCTTTCCCGTCTCCGGATCGGAAAGTTCCGATGAGAGATGTGCATAAGGGTAAAGCATCACCCTCTCTGCCTTGACCTTGGTTAGGATATCGAGCAGGTTCTTGACCGCCAGCTCAGCCACCTGATCTAGGTTCTCCTGGTCTTGCTTCTCCACCGTTGTGAACGCGACCAGCACTTCTTCTGCCCGACCTTTGTGCTGATCATCTGGAATCTTCTCTGCCACAGGAGTTGGTTTCTTCGTCTCGAACTCCATATAATCGGCGTGAATGTAAAGGGTCCTCATTTTATCGCCATAATTAACTTGGGCCAATAAACACCAGCGTGATATAAATAGAATGTCCGGACCTGTTCAATATTGATCTGTTTTTTCCAGACTGGCAGGGAAGCATTTCGCGTCAAATATCCTTTGGTCATTCCTGTGCTGAATATTCGAGACAATGGTGCAGATCGTCCGATAACCCCGAATGGGGAATCGTACAGTCCCAGAGAGTCCCATTTGTCATAGCCAGCAATAACGACAAGGTTTAAGTGCAGAGAATCGATTGCGTGCCCTGTAATCACTATGTTCCCGAAGAAGTTGAAGAATGACACGGGCGGTCTGGCAAAGACGGCGCTGATAATAATCATCGTCCTCGTCATGCTGAGCGCAAGCACGCTCGTCATAGTACTTTACCAGGGAAACCAGGACGCAACGAACAAAGCGAACCGCACCGTCGTGAACGGGGACACGGTCAAGGTCGATTACATAGGCAAGCTTTCTGACGGAAGGCTCTTCGATACTTCTCTGGCGTCCGTCGCCAACGACGCTTCGGTCCCGAAGTCATTGGCCTTCACACTTAGGGCCAACACATCCTATACTCCTCTGTCCTTCACCGTAGGGGCGGGGACCCTGATCACCGGTTTCAACAACGCTGTGATCGGTATGAAAACTGGCGAAATAAAGACAGTTGACCTCACTCCCTCGGAAGGTTATGGGAACCTGGTCATGAGCAAGGTCACCACTTTCAACCTGACCGAGACCAAGAACGTCTATGACGATATGTCGTTCGCTGCGTTCAAGGCTAAGTATTCCGTCACAGCAGTGGCAGGACTGACGGTCACCGACCCGGTCTACAAGTGGCCAGCAACGGTCCTCATCGCCAACTCAGAGGCGGACAAGGTCAGGGTACAGAACTCTCCAGTGCAGGGTCAGAACTACCTCATCTACAGCAATTCGACAAAGAGCGCAGCCGGCTGGAATATAACTGTGACGAGCGTGAACACTGCAGTCTCTGAGGCCGGGCAGATCATCCTGGTCCATGACATAACCGACGCCGACACTGGCAAGATCCAAGGTGTCGACCAAACGGGCACGGTCTTCATCCTCGATAACGTGAACACCGCTGCCGGAACAGCATGGAGGAACGCCAACACCGAGCTCATCGGCAAGACGTTGACCTTCACGATAACCCTGGTATCCATTGTGTGACCAGGCAATATCGTATTTTTTCTAAAACAACTTTTTTCTCTTCATTTTGATCCGGTCACCAGAGAAGCATAGATCTTCTCGATCTTCTCAACGGCCAGGTCCCACGAGTACAGAGTTGCCCTTTCCTTCGCTTTTTCCCCGAGGGAATGTCTGAGCATATCGTCGTTCAGCAACCTGTTCATTGCTTCTGCGAGCATGATCGAATTCTTTGGCGGAATGACCAATCCTCCATTCCCAACGACCTCCGGTAGACCGCCAGAGTTCGATGCTATCACTGGTTTGCCATATGACATCGCCTCGGCCGCAGCGAGTCCCAGCGATTCAAAGATCGAGGGCATTACGAGCATCTTGCATCCTGCCAAGAGGTCGATCTTCCTTTCTTCCGAAACCCTTCCCTCGAATGATACTTTGTGTTCGATACCTAGTTTACTCGTCATTCTTTCCAGACTGTTCCGAGAAGGTCCATCCCCGCATATCACCAAACGTGAATCGACGTCCTTCATCGCCTTCAAAATATACGGAATGCCCTTTGTGGCGACCAGTCTTCCAACGAATAGGATGTAATCCTCCTCCAATTGGGGCCGTGGCGGGGGCATCTCTATGCAACTGGACACGACTTCTAACCGGTCAGGATCGAAGCCTCTCGAGATCAGGTCATTCCTTACGAAATCACTGACGCAGATCATTTTCTTGAATTTTAGAAGGTGTCTTTTCCAGAGGGAGTCGTTGAGGATGGAGAACGGTCTTAAGAGGCCCACTCCTTCCCCGAACGTGTTGTGAAATGTGAAGGTCTTGGCCCCTTCGTATGAACGAGCGGCCTTGTTATACGTTCCCGACCAACGGTAATGAAAATCGACAATGTCAGGGTCCAGCTCCTCAAGCGCTTCGATGATTCCAGGGGTAATAACGTGAGGAGGATTGTAGAGGTTGACATATCTTGAGTCGAGCCGCACCACGTCATAATTGTCCATCCTCTCTCTTTCCAGCGTGCCTGGAAGTCGAGAGGTGAGCACGGTCACTTTGTGCTTCTTACCTAGGCGTTGGGACTGGTGATGGATTCGATGCTCAATGCCACCCATATAGGGATAATGGAATGCGTTGACCTCAACCACTTTCATGTGCCTTTTCCTCCTTCCTGTGCTTCATCACGGAGAAGACCAGGCTAATCGCTATGACGCCGAAAACCAATGCTATCGTGACAGTTTCTGCCATGCCAGTGGACATATATGCGAAGAACAGACTGCTCATGGCCAGGATCGCACCATACTTGAGCATCGCTCCGATGAAGGTGTAAGCGAGCACCCGCCGGTAATTCCAGTTACAGATCGCCGCAAATGCTCCCATGAAAGGTAACACCGGGACCACTCGGTTCAGGAGTACGATCTTCTCATTCTTCACCAGCAGCATATTGCAATATTTGTCAGCCGCTCCCTGGATACGCTTTGGGACTTTGACTTTCTTGGCGACATAGTACAGAGTGGAGATCCCCAATATCTCCGCTACAGCCAAGGTTCCTAGGATCAAAATAGCGAACATGGCTGTCGGTTGCGCCATGAAAATGATCACGGTGAACAACTCAGGGAGAGTTGGAAAGACCAAGGCATCAATATAGAAAAGCAAGAATATGCAGACTAGTAGGCCTTCCGTTCCAAGTGGTTGGAGGAATTGGAATATGGTCTGCCCGATATCGAACATTCAGCCTGTTGAACCAGTGTCCATTAATATGGCTTTCGCTCGTTCGAACTCGGTCCCGCCCGTTCGGAGCTTGAGGAGATGCCGCAAGTTGCCATGACTGGATGTCATACAGACCTTGCCAACTTTCTTACACTTCGTACTTCCTATCAATGTTTTAATATCGTTATACAATATCAATTCAGTTACCTTGTCCGGTCTTAAAGTTTGCATGTTAGATCCTTTATTCTTTCCATATTTTGGAGGGACTGAAAAGGTCGTTTTAGAGGTGGGGAGCCGGTTGGTAAGGGACCATGGATACCAGGTGGACGTTCTTACCTCGATGATACCGCAGGCGAAAGGCGTGAGGCGAGAGCAGATCAGAGGGATCAATGTCATTCGATCACCTTCCGTTTACTTCGAGCGGATGCCATTGTTCCTACCTCCCCCATTTACGTTGGCGCCCTCTATCAACAGGGACTTGGAACGGGAATGCGCGGACAGCGACATCTTCCACGTGCACAATCGTTTCTGGTATTCTCCCACGACCTACAAGATGGTAAAACAACGGATCGGGAAGAAGCTCATGGTTACGATCCATAACGCCCGACCGAGGGGAATATCCGACAGCGTAGACTTCTGGGGAGGGATGTTCGATGATAGGATGGGGAACCGCATATTCTCCATGTGCGACCGCATCAACTGCGTCAGCCACGCCACCATGGTGGACACAGTGCCGGAAGGGATCCGGGACCGCTGCTCAGTGATATACAATGGAGTAGACACGTCCAAGTTCAGGCCCGGTCTTGACCATACGGGGTTGCGTGAAAAACTTGGTCTGGGTGATGTTCCGATCGTCCTGTCTAATGGCAGGTTGATCGAGCAGAAGGGCTTCAAGTATCTGATCGAGGCGTTCGCCAACATCCGCAAGGAGATCAAGGACGCTGAACTGGTGATAATCGGTAAAGGCCCGCTCAAGGATGAGCTAATTCAGAAGGCATCTTCTCTGGGGATCGGGCGATCGGTAAGGTTCGTGACCGGGATACCGGAACTGGAACTGCCACTCTATTACAGCATGGCGGATATCTTCGTGCTTCCTTCATTATACGAGCCGAGCGCGGTCGTCCTTTACGAAGCGTTGTCCAGCGGAAAACCGATCGTGGCCACGTCGGCTGGCGGGAACGGTGAGATCATAACCGGCGGGTGTGGGAAGACGGTACCGGTCCGGGATGCAGCGGCGTTGACCCGGAGCATGGTGGCACTTCTAGATGACCGTTCGAAGTGCAAGGACATGGGCCACGCCTCTAGGTCCAGGGCGGTGGAACGTTTCGATTGGGACGTTATCGCCAGGGATTGGGACCGGTCCTACCGGACCCTGCTCTGACATTATTTGGCCAGCCTCTTCTTTTTGGCCTCGATTGCATATTCGTAGAGGTCCACCATCTTCTTGGCGCTCTCCGACAGCGAGTACTCCTCGGCACGCGCCCTCGCCTTGACACCAACCTCGTGATCCGAATCCAGGGCCATCTGGGTGGCCAAGGCCCAGCTGTCCGGGCTCTCCGAGAACGTAAAACCGTTCTCGTTGTTTTTGATGATCTCGGCAATGGCGCGGTAGTTGATCCCGCTACATGGTTTCCCTGTCGCCATCGCCTCCAGGACGACCAGTCCCTGGGTCTCGAACTTCGAGGCGATGGTGAAAGCATCGCTGGCCGCGTATAATCCAGGAAGGTCATCGTCCGGTACGAACCCGGGGAAGAAAGTGCTGTTCTGGATCCCCAGGTCGTTCGCCTTCTGCTTGGCATGGGCCTTGGCCGGCCCCTCTCCAGCAATGATGAGTTTGGTCTCGGGGTCCTGGTCATGAAGGATCTTGAACCCCTCCAGAATCAGGTCCAGATTCTTCTCCCAGGCGATCCTTCCTACGGTCAGGATGACCTTTCCCCCGTCGAGACCGTACTTTGTCCGCATGGCAGTGCCATCGTTCTGCGGATTGAACATGGTCGTGTCAACGCCGGTCGGGATGACCTCGATGTGTCTCATTCGTTTGACCGATTGCTGCAACTCGGTCTTGATCGCATTCGTCGGGACAATCACCGAATCGGCTCGTTCTAACAGGTCCTTCAGGTAGGTCCACATGAGCCGGGTCACGACCCAGTCCGGCAAAGGAGTGAAATTATAGAACTTGGCTGCGTCAGTGATCATAGTATGGAATGATATGACGACAGGCAGTTTCAGAGTCCTTCCGGCGAACATGCTCCTGAGTCCCATGAAGAGCAATCCCTGTGCATGGATGATGTCCACATCCAGCTTCTTCAGGATGTGACACTTGTCAGTGGGAAACATGGGAATGGAGTAACCCTGGTAGGAGTTGAAGCTCTTGGATTTGAAATAATAGACCCCATCTTCTCGCTGCTTCGGGTCCTTTGGCTCCGGTGCGAAAATGATGACCTCGTGGCCAAGCGCCTCCAGGCTCTTTCTGGATAGGAGTATGGATGTTACCACTCCGTCCCTCGACGGGAGATAACTGTCCGTGAACATGGCTATTCTCATCTCGTCATCCCATCCAAACAACGACCGATTTTCCTCAATATATCGTCAGGGTCCTTGCCTATGATGCCGATCCTCGGCTCTTTCCCCATCCCTTCGGACTTAAATAATGCATCTGGTACTAAACCTAATTGTTCGGACGAAATGTTCGTTCCGTCCTCCGTCATCAACACGACATATCCAGAATCGTCGCTCATGACGACCATCCCGGCGATCTCCTGGTCGCGGAAGAATCCTTCGATCTGCTTTGAATAACCAAGCTCAAGGCCGGCCAGCAACTCTGGATGTTCGATATTGACCAACATGATGGCGCGAGATATCCAGCTCGAGGTTCCGAAGACGACATCTCCGCCCCGTTTCAGCCGATCATCTACCTTTTGGATCTTGCCTTCCACCCAGCATATTTCGAAAAAATCCTGAGGGTTAGGAAGTGCGTAGACAAAATCCAATCCCGTTTCGGGGACAAGTGAAGGTGGAAAGCACACCTCCATCTTGCCGACCGCTTGGCGCAATGATTCGATGCGCGGGTAACGCATCGCCTCTTTCTGCTTGGTCGCCATCGGATTGACAATGGCCATCCCTTTGCCCAGGCGGGAGGACATGGCGATCGCGTCTTGCATTCTGCGCTTCGAACCTGCTACCGCATGCCTTAGGTCGCACCCTTTGGCTAGATATCCAGCGATGTATGAGGAAAGCGTACATCCTGACCCATGAACTTTGATCGGGAGGCGAGGGGATGTGAACTCTGTCAGAATGTTGTCGTGAAGGAGCATGTCAGTGACCATCGGTCCTTCGAAATGCCCTCCTTTCAAGAGCACCCCACGCGCGCCGCTGGCGGAGATGGCTCGGCAGGCTTCCTCAGAACCGAGAACATCCAGGATCTTGGTCGAGGAGAACTCCTCCGCCTCCATTCGGTTCGGGGTCACTACCGTGGCAAGGGGGAAGAGTTTGGTGAACAGCGATGCCTTTAGATCCTCCCGGAAAAGGAGCGATCCCACCCCTGCGCAAAGCACCGGGTCGATGACCAAGGGAACATCTTCCTTACTCAGTTTCCGGGCTATGACCTCGGCGATCTCGGCAGAATATATCATGCCGGTCTTGACCGCATCGATCTTCAGATCGTCGAAGACCGCATCGAGCTGGGAAGCCACCGTCCTTACCGGCATGGGCAAGATATCTGATACCTGTTGAGTGTTCTGCGAAGTGACTGCCGTGATAACGCAGCAACCATGTAGGTCCATCGATGCAAATGCCTTGAGATCGGCGGCGACGCCGGCCCCTCCGATAGAATCGGTTCCTGCGATGGTCAGGACCGTGGACATGATTAGGTATCGTTTTCTCCGATTTAAACAGATGCGGCAGGTCAGGCAACTGGACAGTCCGTGATACGCAAGAAGATAAAAAGGTTGCATGATATCGGGACACTCTTTGAGCAGACTTTTGCGACGTTTTTTGGGTATAGATAACGCGTTGAACGGGTCAAAATTGCCTTCCTTTTTCAATCAAGCAAATTCTAATTTCATGTCACCAGGACGATTCAGAAACTTGTCATGGCAAGACCGAATAGTTTCAAGCACATTGAATAGATCTTCTGCATCTCGACAAGATTAAATAGACTGATTCTCATCGAATGAGCTGATGAAGGCGTCAAGCGGGCATTTCGTTCTAAAGGATGACACTGACTACAAAGACGTGGCTAAGGTCTTCCCGGAGGTGCTCACGACATTCCTACAGGAAACCGACCAGGTCCCAGAGGACTCGGATGTCATGCAGATGTTCATCTATCTCAATCAGACCGAGTTGGAGAACAACAAGAAGCCCGAAGGCTATAACCGTAAGGGCCGGATGAGATTGGTCTTCCCGATGACCCGGAAGGAGTTCTATATCAGGGGTTCTTCCAAGAGCGGTGAAGTCGTTCGAGTCGCGGAGAAGTTGAGCAAGATCCTCACCAAGGCGGGAGTGCATCACGAGATGCAATGGAATGCCCTGAGCTCCGCCGAAGAGTGAATAACATAAAAGCCGGAGTCGTCGCATCGACTCCAGGCAGTAGATATTTTTGAAGAGGTTTATTCCCGTAGCAGATCGTTCCAGACCTTCACCATGCGGTCCCGTTCCGCCTCGCAGAACTCCATCTGCCCTTTGGCGATCTCCTCGGCGGTATCAATCTGGATATCGACACTTGATGGCGCAGTCCCTCCATAAGAGGTCCTCCGGTTCATGCAGCTCTCCACCGAGATGATGTCCTTTACTTCCTTGCCGATCTTGGCCGAGAACTTCTTCAGTTCTGGAACGCTCAAATCATCTATCCTCTTGTTCTGGGCTATGCAGTGGCGAACCACGTTCCCGACGATTTCGTGCGCCTGCCGGAACGGAACTCCTTTGGTGACCAGGTAGTCCGCCAGGTCGGTGGCGTTCAGGAATCCCTGAGACGTTGCCGCGAGCATTCTTTCCTTCTTCACTTCAAGAGTCGCGATCATCGGCGCCATCATCGCCAGGCAAGTGGTCACTGTTTCATAGGAAGCGATCACCGTTCCCTTGTCCTCTTGTAGATCACGGTTATATGAAAGCGGCAATCCTTTCAGCAGCATTAGCATGGTCATCAGGTTGCCAGTGGCCGAAGCGGTGCGTCCCCGGATCAGTTCAGCAACGTCTGGGTTCTTCTTTTGCGGCATGATCGAACTGCCGGTCGAATATGCATCGGCGATCTCGACGAACCCGAACTCCTGGCTCGACCAAAGGACCAGCTCCTCGCTCATCGAGGAAAGATGGTCCATGATCAGGGCGGTGCAGAACGAGTATTCCAGGGCAAAGTCCCGGTCGCTGACGCTGTCCATGGCATTATAGGTAGGTCCGTCGAAACCGAGCAGCTGCGCGGTCATGTGGCGGTCGATCGGATAGGTGGAGCCGGCCAATGCCGCAGAGCCGAGCGGAGAGATGTTGAGGCGCTTGTACGAATCAAGGAGCCTATCAACATCACGCTGGATCTTGAACACGTGGGCCATGAGGTGGAACCCGAAGCTGACCGGTTGTGCATGCTGTACGTGGGTGAAGCCCGGCATCACCGTGTCGATGTTCAGCTTGGCCTTCTCGATCAATGCTCCCTGTAGAACTAAAAGCAACTCCGCCGTGTCCATGACCACATCGCGCATGAACATGCGGAAGTCGGTAGCCACCTGATCGTTCCGGCTGCGCGCGGTGTGGAGGCGCCCCCCAGCCTCTCCGATATGCTCGGTGAGCGAGAACTCGATGTTCGAGTGAACGTCTTCCAGCGTCTCGTTGAAATCGAACGAGTCCTCCTCGACCAAGGCAATAATGTCCTTCAGTCCCGCGATTATCTTTTTGCCATCCGCCGCCGGTATTATCTTCTGCTTGACCAGCATCTTTGCATGTGCGACCGATCCGACCGCATCGTACCATGCAAGCATTGCATCGATGGAAAGGGAGGAGGTGAACGCCATCGTTCCCTCGTCCGGCGCATCGCTAAACCTCCCCGACCATAGGACCTTGTTGGACATTTTCAGCACCTACTTCTTCAGCTTCTGGGTCGATGCCACGTTCTTTAGCGGCAATCCCCAGACATAGATGAATCCCTTGGCGCAGCTGTGGTCGAACTGGTCTCCCTTGGCATAGGTGGCCAGTCCATGGTCGTACAACGAGTACTTGGACTTGCGGCCGACGACGACCGCGCTCCCCTTGAAGAGCTTCACGCGAACCGTTCCGGTCACATATTCCTGCGTCGAGTCCATGAATGCGTCCAAAGCGTCTTTCAGAGGAGAGAACCACAGTCCGTCGTAGCACAGTTCGGCATAGCGCTGTTCAGCGCCATGCTTATAGTTGTTGACATCCTTGGTCAACACCATCTTCTCCAGGTCCTTGTGCGCTTCGATGAGAACGACCGCTGCCGGCGACTCGTAGATCTCACGGGACTTGATACCCACCAGGCGGTCCTCCACCTGGTCGATGCGGCCCACGCCGTTCTCGCCCGCGATGAGGTTGAGCTTCTCGATCAGGTCCACGGCGTTGTACTTCTTGCCGTCCAGCGTGACCGGCAGACCTTTCTCGAAACCGATCTCCACGTAGGTCGTTTTGTCTGGCGCTGCGGAAGGGCTCTTGGTCCATTCGAACGCGTCCTCCGGCGGCTCCTGCCAAGCATCCTCTAGGCAACCACATTCGCAGGACCTGCCCCAGAGGTTCTCGTCGGTGCTGTAGGGGCTGGCCTTCTTCACCTTGATAGGGATCTTGTTCTTCCGGGCGTACTCGATCTCTTCCTCGCGGGTCATGACCCACTCGCGCATCGGGGCGATGATCTCGAGGTCCGGCGCTAGCGCTCCGATGGAGACGTCGAAACGGACCTGGTCGTTGCCCTTGGCGGTGCATCCATGGGCGATATAGTGGGCCTTCTCCTTCTTCGCCACATCCACCAGGATCTTGGCGATGAGTGGCCTGGCGATGGAGGTAGCCATCGGATAGGACCCCATGTACAGGGCATTGGCCTTCAGCGCCTTGAAAACGTAGGACTCGGCGAACTCCTTTTTGGCGTCAACCGCATAAGCTTTCACCGCCCCGATGGTATAGGCGCGCTCGATCGCTTCATCCATCTGACCGGGCTGCCCCACGTCGACCCCGACAGCGATCACGTCGACGTCGTACTTCTCCTGTAGCCAGCGGATGGCGACTGAAGTGTCCAACCCGCCGGAGTAAGCAAGAACAACCTTCTTGCGTTCGGATGACTTGACTGATGATTTGCTAGCTTTCTTACTGGGTGCCATGTGAATCTTTCACGGTGAGCGGGCGGAGCTTATTAAGCGGTGATGACAAGAGGTGGACATTTGGGGCCAGGTCCGTCTTCTTTCGGACATAGTAAAATACCCTCAAGCTGGCCATAGTTCCGGCAGGGACAGGGGGGATTCCGATTGTCTCATTTGGGTCATCATGCTT
>JBEKDM010000045.1:0-16834 GCA_050014375.1 Methanomassiliicoccales archaeon
GCGACCGGATAGGCTACGTACCAACTTCTTGTTATAGTTCATTACATTGATACTATTCATGTAACGATAAGCCAAGGTTCGTTATGTCGATAAGCGAACCTTCGGATTTTAGAAAGAAATAAAGCGAAAAGCTCTTAAGAAAGAGGGCATCAGAGGTACCCGGTGTCATTGTCGTGATAAAGTACAAAACGTTAAAATACGGACATCCGTATTCACGAAAAACCGCGACACGATATGACACGGCATCCCCTACGAAACAACCGGTAAATGGGGGTAAATTGGCGGTTCTTCGCCGCAGCCAAAACCGCGTAGGAAACGGGAAAGGGTTGCGAGAAATGGCCACCAGGTCGATGCAAGCGACCTGTGAGGCCGCAGCAAGCGTTTGTTGGAAGGTGGAAAGTCTGACCGGTACGAAAGTAAGTTCTGGCGGAGGCGCTGAGCGCCTTGAAGATAGGGCGTCCGTTCTGAAAGCTTCGTTTACCGCTAAGGCCGTTCCGTTAATTGAAATTGAAGGATTGTAAGATAGAAGGAGGAGCACAAATGTCGGCAAAGACTGGTTCCGTATTGGTTGTAGGAGGAGGCATTTCCGGCGTTCAGACGGCATTAGACCTGGCTGAATCCGGACTGAAAGTCTACCTCACAGAGAGAAAGCCAAGTATTGGCGGTGTGATGGCACAACTGGACAAGACGTTCCCCACGAATGATTGTTCGATGTGTATCCTGTCTCCGAAACTCGTGGAGGCAGCTAGGCACCCGATGATCACCATGATGACCTTGACCGAGGTCATGAAGGTCGAAGGTGAAGCACCGAATTTCACCGTGACCCTCAAGAAGCACCCGAGATATGTCCGAGAGGACCTCTGCGTCGGATGCGGCATCTGCACTGAGAAGTGCCCCTCTAAGACCCCGGCAGAGTTCGAGCTGGGAATGGTCCAGAGGAAGGCAATCTATGTCCCGTATGCCCAGGCAGTACCGATGAAGTATGCCATCGACGATAGCAAGTGCCTGTTCCTTACCAAGGGCAGATGCGGCCTGTGCAAGAAGAACTGCCCGGCCGAAGCCATTGATTTTGAGATGAAGGCCACCGAAGAGAAGATCGACGTCGGAGCGATCGTTCTGTCGCCCGGATTCGACGTCTTCGATGCCAGGCTAAAGAAGGAGTATGGATACGGCGAGTTCAAGAACGTCGTCACCAGCCTTGAGTTCGAAAGGATCCTGTCCTCCACCGGCCCATACCAGGGACACGTTGTAAGGCCGACGGACCACCGCACCCCGAAGAAGGTAGCGTGGATCCAATGCGTCGGTTCCAGGGACGAGAAGGTAGGCAACCCCTACTGTTCATCCGTCTGCTGCATGTATGGTATTAAGCAGGCAATCATCGCCGGCGAGCACACCGCGGGACTCGAGCCGACCATCTTCTTCATGGACGTCCGTGCCTTCGGTAAGGAGTTCGAGGACTACCGGGCCCGCGCCGAGAAAGAGTACCACATCAAGATGTACCGCGGCACCAGAGTGGCGTCGGTTGAGGAGGACCCCGAAACCAAGAACCTGATCCTACGCTACAGCAACGGCCAGGACGTTGCTGCCGAGGAGTTCGACATGGTCATCCTTTCGGTCGGATTCGAACCACCGGTGGAAGCCAAGAACATCGCGGATCGATTGGGCATAAAGCTCACCCCGTACGGATTCTGCCAGACAGGGGTGTACTCGCCGTTGGAGACGTCGAGGAAAGGAGTGTTCGTCAGCGGCGCATTCGCCGCTCCCAAGGACATCCCGACTACCGTCGCGGAGGCGTCCGGAGCGGCCTCGAAGGCAGGCGCGCTGGTATTCGAAAACCGTGTCGGTATCGACACGGTGGTCAAGGAGACCCCGGAGACCGATGTTCGAGGGCAAGAGCCCAGGATCGGCGTCTTCGTGTGCGATTGCGGTATCAACATCCGCGGCACGGTCGACGTCCCGTCGGTCGTCGACTATGCCAAGACCCTGCCGAACGTCGTGTACGCTGAGGAGAACAAGTACAGCTGTTCGGCCGACTCGCAGGAGAGGATCAAGAGCCTCATCAAGGAGCATAAGCTGAACCGTGTGGTCGTCGCGTCATGCACGCCCCGTACCCACGAGGCGCTGTTCCAGAGCACCATCAAGGAAGCCGGACTGAACATGTTCCTGTTCGAGATGGCCAACATCCGTGACCAGTGCTCCTGGATCCACATGCATGAGCCGGAAAAGGCGACCCAGAAGTCGAAGGACCTGGTAAGGATGGCCATCGCCAAGTCCAGGTTCCTAGAGCCCCTGTCCAAGTCCAAGCTAGGAGTCACCCACTCAGCCGTCGTCGTCGGCGGCGGATTGGCGGGAATGACCGCGGCGCTGGACATCGCGCAGCAGGGATTCAAGGTCGAGCTCATTGAGAGGACCGGAGAACTGGGCGGCAGGATGAACAAGTTGCTGACACACGAGGGCGGAAAGAGCCCGAGGAGCGTCATGCACGAGATCATCAAGAAAGTCCAGGACAGCAATAACATCACCCTGCACATGAACTCCGAGCTTGAGGACCTGACCGGATTCGTCGGTAACTTCAAGGCCAAGATCCGCGGGCAGGAATATGAGACCGGGGCCGTCATCGTGGCGGTCGGCGGTGAGGAGTACAAGCCCAAGGAGTTCCTCTACGGCCAGGAAAAGAACGTCATCACCCAGACCGAGTTGGAAGAGAAACTGCATCACGGTCAGTTGCACGCCAAGAAGGTCGCAATGATCCAGTGCGTCGGTTCCAGGAACAAAGAGGCCCCGTACTGTAGCAGGGTTTGCTGCTCCAAGGCGGTCAAGAACGCCATCGAGATCAAGAAGAAGGACCCGACCGCAGAGGTCTATGTCTTCCACAAGGACATCAGGACCTATGGGTTCCGCGAGTCCCTGTACAAGGATGCCGCAGAGCTCGGTGTCAAGTTCGTCAGGTTCCCAGAGGACAAGGACCCGGTGGTCAGCAAGGAAGGCGCCGGTCTGAAGATCGTCGCCGATGATGTGATCCTCGGATCGCCGCTGATGTTCCACCCGGACATGATCGTCCTGAGCGCAGGCGTCAGGCCCCAGCCGGACAACGAGCACCTGGCCAAGATCCTGAAGGTACCGCTGAGCAAGGATGGATACTTCCTCGAGGCGCACATGAAGCTAAGGCCGGTGGATTTCGCTACCAACGGAATATATATGGCCGGATTGGCCCACTGGCCGAAGTTCCTCGATGAGAGCATCGCGCAGGCGTCCGGAGCGGCCGCCCGGGCAATGACCATCATATCGAAGCAGTTCCTGGAGACTCAGGGAATCATCGCGGCGGTGAACGACGATATCTGCGACGGTTGCGGAATATGCGAGCCGGTCTGCGAGTACAAGGCGATCACCACAGTGGTCGACCCGAAGGACCCGAAAAAGCTGAAGGCTGTGGTCAATGAAGGACTGTGCATGGGTTGCGGTACCTGCGTGGCGGCATGCCCGTCCGGTGCCATGGAGCAGAAGGGCTTCAAGAACAACCAGATCATCGCACAGATCGACGCGGCCCTCGTGGGAGGTGGAAAGTAATGTCCGAAACCGTTACCCAGACACTGGCGAAGCCGGCGGAAGCGGGCGAGTTCGAACCGAAGCTCGTTGTCTTCTGCTGCAACTGGTGCTCCTATGCCGGGGCAGACCTGGCCGGAGTGTCAAGACTGCAGATGCCGACCAACTTCAGGGTCATCAGGACCATGTGCTCGGCGAGGGTCGACCCAGAGTTCGTTCTCCGGGCCTTCGCCAATGGCGCAGACGGTGTCCTGGTGCTCGGATGCCACCCGGCCGACTGTCACTACATCGGTGGCAACTACAGGACCCGCAGGAGGATAGCGCTCCTCAGGGTGCTGCTTGAACAGTATGGTTTCAACCCGGACAGGCTAAAGCTCGAGTGGGTTTCCGCCTCTGAGGGTGCGAAGTTCCAGAAGACGATCAAAGAGTTCAACGAGCTGATAAAGGAGCTCGGCCCGAACCCGATCAACGACGAGGTCTAATCCAGGGAAGGTGGAACAGATGGCAAAGATCAAGATTGCGCAATATTGGGGAGCCGGTTGCGGGGGATGCGATGTCGCACTCCTGGATATCGACGAGAAGATCCTCGGAGTGGCAGAGATCGCGGATATCGCTTTCTGGCCGATCGCCGTGGACACGAAGATCAAGGACCTCGAGGCAATGCCCGACAAGTCCATCACCGCCACGTTGTACAACGGGGCGATCAGGAACAGCGAGAACGAGCATATGGCCAAGCTCCTAAGGCAGAAGTCGGTGCTCATCGTTTCGTTCGGTTCCTGTGCCTGTTTCGGAGGAATCCCGGGACTGGCCAATGTGACGACCTCGAAAGCCATTTTTGATTACGTCTATAAGCAGACGTTCTCCTCAGATCAGAAGAACAGCACGGCTGCAACGGTATTACCGCAGGTACATACGCACATGCCAGAGGGCGACCTCGAGCTGCCGGTGATGTACGACACGGTGCTCACGTTGGACAATGTAATTGACGTCGACTATTATATGCCAGGATGCCCGCCGACCACCAACCTGATCAACGAGTTCCTAGGCATCGTGACGGCATATCTGACCGAAGGCAAGCCGCTCCCGCCGAAGGGATCGGTCATCGCTTCCTCGAAGACCCTTTGTGACGAGTGTGGCAGGAAGAAATCGGCCAAGAGCGTGGACAAGATCAACCTTGCATTCGAGATCGACATCGACCCGGAGAAGTGCATGCTGGAGCAGGGAGTCATCTGCCTCGGCGCATCGACCAGGGCCGGATGCGGCGCGAAATGCCTCGAAGCCAACCAGCCATGCCGCGGATGCATGGGTCCGACCGCAGAGGTCATGGACCAGGGCGGTAGCATGTTGTCCGCTCTCGCCTCGATCTTCAAGGTCCAGGACGGTGAGGCTTTGCTGAACGAGGATCAGATCCTCGAGATCATGAAGCAGGTGAAGGACCCGCTGGGAACGTTCTATGCGTTCACGATGCCGAAGTCCATCATCAAGAGGACCGTAACGGAGAAAGGAAAGAAGAAGCCGGCAGAGGCAAAGCAGGAGGCTTAAACATGGCACCGATACTATCTGATCCGCATACCAAAAGCACCTCGAAGCGTATCACCATAGACCCGATCACCAGGCTCGAGGGCCACGGTAAGATCGAGATCTTCCTCAACGACGAGGGAAATGTGGCAAACACCTATTGGCAGGTGCCGGAACTGAGGGGATTCGAGAAGTTCTGCATCGGCAGGTCGGTCGATGAGCTGAACAAGATCACCGCCAGGCTTTGCGGTGTGTGCCCCGGTGCACACCACCTATGCTCGACCAAGGCCCTAGATGGGGTCTATGGAGCGACCCCGCCAGAGGCGGCGGTTAAGCTCAGGGAGCTGTTCTATTCAGCGCACTACGTCCACAGCCACATAGCGCATTTCTATGCCTTGGCGGCAGCGGACTTCGTTCTTGGACCATGCGCCCCCGCGGAGAAGAGGAACATTCTCGGCGTCGTCGAGGCTGTGGGCGTGGCCGTCGGTGCCGAAGTCATCAAGCACAGGTCATATGCGCAGAAGATCCAGGAGATGCTGGGCGGAAAGGCCACGCACCCGGTCTGTGGTATCCCAGGTGGAATGTCCAAGCCGATCAACGAGGATGAGCGCAAGAAGATCGAGGCCATGGCCAAGTCGTGCGTCGACTTCTCGCTGTTCACCATGAAGATCTTCGAGGACGTCGTGTTGAAGAACCAAGACTACCTGAACATCATCGTCAGTAAGGACATCTTCTACAACGAGACCTACAACCTCGGGACTGTCGACAAGAATGACAAGGTCAACTTCTACGACGGAACGCAGAAGATGATCGACCCGAACGGCAAGGAAGTGGCCCGCTACACTGGAAAGGGGTACCTGGACTACATCGCCGAGCACACCCTGCCCTGGTCGTACGAAAAGTTCTGCTACTTCAAGCCGGTCGGCTGGAAGGGGCTCGTCGACGGCATCGACTCTGGTATATACCGGGCAACGCCGTTGTCGAGGTTCAACGTCTCGAGCGGTTTCACAACCCCGCTGGCCCAAGCCGAGTACTTGAAGATGAAGAGCACCTTTGCCTCTCTCGGCGTCAAGGGACCGATCCACCATACCATGGCAATGCACTGGGCCCGTGTGATCGAGCTTTTGTACGCATCGGAGAAGCTGCTTGAGCTGGCCCAAGACCCGCAGATCACCAGCAAGGAGATCAGGGGCGATCTGCACACCCCGGATGAGGGCGTCGGCATACTCGAGGCTCCGCGTGGAACTCTAGTGCACCACTACTGCGCGGATGCGAACGGTATCACTACCCAGGTCAACCTGGTCGTCGGAACGACCAACAACAACGCGCCGATCAACCTGAGCGTCAGGAAGGCCGCCACCGCGCTGATCAAGAACTGGGAAGTGTCCAATGGACTGCTGAACATGGTCGAGATGGCCTATCGTGCCTATGACCCGTGCAACTCGTGCGCTACGCATACACTGCCGGGACAGATGCCGATGAAGGCAGTAATAAGGAACCCCGATGGGTCCGTGTTCAAAGAGATATCGAACTACTAAACCCCTTCAGAAATCTCTTTCTTTTTCTTTTTTTTTGATTTTGAACGACTAACCCAGATGTTCATTGCTCATCGGGACGGAGCTTGAAGTACCGGCGCCTCTTTACTTTGAGACTTCCGACGCTTCCCAGGAACACGCCGTCCAAAAGGTAAACTCGTGCCTCGTCCAGATCGATGAGGTCCTGGGAGAAGAATGGTCCAAGCAATCTCGGGTTGTCGAAATTGATCGGCGACCCCCCTAGGTTCCGGTTCAAGGCCGGGACTATGATAACTTCTTCGGGGAGTTCCAGATATCTCTGGGTGGCCGATTCTCGGAAACGGCAACGCACCCAACAACGTTCGATCTGGTTGGTGTTCATGTTGTCCTCGAAGATGACTGCGGGATGGTTGTGCGCCATGATCAGCACTTTCTTGGACATCACCTCCGGGGAAGGCCAGGTGTGGCCGTGGACGAATCCGACATTGTCCATGACAAAGCCAGTGGCCGGATGGACGCGGATCCCCTCGGGCAGCATGGCCTCTATGTTGGTGTCGTGATTGCCCCGGACGATGTGCACCTCGCCATAGGCTTTCTTAAGTTCGGTGAAGAAGCGCGGTATCTCCAAGTATTCCTGTTTGGACGAACCGGGGACTTGGTGCTTGATGTCTCCCAGCAACACCAGGCCGTCATGCCCTTCCGCCAGGGAGATCAGTTCCTTCTCCATCCGAAATGTCTGGCTCGGGACATGGACTCCCTTGACCTTCATCTCATTCTCCAGTCCTATGTGCAAGTCCCCGGCGCAGATCAGCTTCTTGGAGCCAGAGATCTCCAGCACGGGCCGGTTCGGGATCGGCGAGATGTCCAACGGTCTTTCACCATCCATGTCTGAGGCGCTCCCCCAACTCCTTGGGCAGACCGGCACGCGAGATCGCCTTTACCACCGCCTCGATATCGTACTCGATACGTCTGATGGTGAAATCATCCTTGGTCGAATCGTATACCATGAAGCAGGCTCGAGGGTCACCGTCCCTGGGCTGACCCACCGATCCGGGGTTCACGATCGCTCCTTCCTTGGAACGGTGGATGAATGGAATATGTGTATGGCCTAGGATAAGCAGTCGTGTTCCGCTGAGCTTAAGGAGTTCCGGTTCCGCCCCCTCCTCGAAAACATATTCCACATCATCACGGGGTGACCCGTGGTACAGGCCGACCAGCTTACCCCCGATCGTTATGTGCCTGCGGGGCGGGAGATTGGCCAGGTAACTTCTTGAGCTCTCGCTGAGCTCCATGGCGGTCCATTGGGCCGCTTCACCTGCGATATGATTCATGCTCGAGACCTGGGTACGGATGACCATCCGGTCGTGGTTCCCGGCGATCCCGACGATGGACCTCTCCTTGAACAGCTGGATGACCTCGTTGGGAAATGGATAATAACCGACAACGTCGCCGGCGCTGATGATATGATTTATGCCCATGCTGTCGATCTCGCCCAGAACGGCATTCAAGGCTACCAGGTTGGCATGGACATCCGATATGATGGCTGTCCTCACGGCCCTTTGATGGCCAAAGGCATTATTTAAATCTGTCAAGCGCCCGGCACATCACCGATGGAATGTTGTCGATGACATCGGTCGCCAATAGCCCATAGCATTGGTCGTTGAACGCCAGGTCTCCCGCTGCACCGTTGGTGAACGCAGCGATGCGTGCCGCATCGAAAGGTTCCACACCTTTGGCCAACAGGCCGGCGCAAATGCCGGCAAGCACATCCCCGGTACCTCCCACCGTCATCCCGGGATTCCCGGTGCGGTTGAACTTGATCCGGTCGCCATCGGATATCACATCGATCATCCCTTTCACCAGAACGGTCATCTGGATGCGAGATGCCGCATCCTTTACTCCCGCGGCCCGCTCCTTGAGCTCACCCGGCAGGGCCCTTCCGAACAAAGTGGCGAACTCCCTGGAGTGGGGCGTCACGATTCCTTTCTTTCCCTTCAACAGGTCTGGGTCCACCGAAAGCGCGGAGAATGCGTCAGCGTCGATGACCATCGGCTTGCTGCATTCCTGCACGAAATCCCTTGTGGCCTCTTGAGTCCTCGGGTCACGACCCATCCCAGACCCTATAAGCACGGCATCCACCAGGCCGGTGAGCTCGAGTACCTGGTCCATGTTGCTTTCGGTGAACACCGTTCCGGGCATCCGATGCACGATGAAATTGGGAGAATAGCTAGAGACAGTATTGAACGACGGTTCCGGCGTGGCGATCTGGACCAGGTCCGCGCCGATCCGGTATGCGCCCATGGCCGCCAGCGAGGGAGCGCCAGTATAGGGTCCGCCCCCGATCACCAGGACTCGCCCGTTCTCTCCCTTGTGCGAATCTGGTTTCGGGATGGGATAGTAGACATACTCACCGGGCCCGGCGAAACGTTCAGCATCCTTCGGAATGCCGATGTCGACGACCTCGATCCTTCCGGAATTGGACTCGCTCATTCCCTCCTTGATGTCATGCAAGGTGATCGTCATCAACGGTTTGACGGCCATATTCGTTCCCAGCCCGGAAGGCACGTCGATCGACACGACCGGGACTCCGGATTGGTTGATTTTGCTGATCAACGAATGGTACGGCTCCTTGATCTCGCCATGGATGCCGATGCCATAGATCGCATCGACTATCAGGTCGTAATTGGACAGATCCTCCCCAGCATACACCTTGGTGATGTCCTCGACCGGTCCAAGATTCTTCCTAGGCGCCATCCTCTTGATGAACTGTGCCGGTCTGGCCAGCAGCACTCTGACATTGTTGTTCTCCCTGAGGTACTTGGCGGCTACCAGGCCGTCGCCTCCGTTATTGCCCATACCGCAGATGATCGCGATCCTCTTCCCTTTTCCGTACTCCTTGGTAACGGCATTGGCCACGGCGTATCCGGCATTCTCCATCAGGGTCTCCACTAGAACGCCCAAATACTCCGAATTGACGTCGATCACGGTGACTTCGCGGAAGGTGAGCATGACACCTAGAATCCATGACATCATGGATAATCCTTTTCCAAGCTAACGATTTAATACTGTAAGTCCAATTTGTCGCTCTGGAAAGGTAATTGTAAGTGAGCGACGTAAAACGACTTGTACTCGATGTACTGAAGCCGCATCATCCATCTATCGTTGAACTAGCCCGTAGGCTGGGAGCAATTGACGGTATCTCCGGTGTGAATTGCACACTGGACGAGGTTGATCAGGAGACCGAAAGCATAAAGATAACCGTCGAAGGGAATTCCATCGACTACGACCTGGTCGAGCAGGTCATAACAGAATCTGGCGCGGTCGTGCATTCGGTGGACAGCGTTTCCGCCGGTAAGAAACTGGTGGAAGAAGTGGAAACACCTCAGGACCGCTGATATCTTACCAGCGCCTGACCTACTTTCAACATAAGTAATGTCTTAGGGAGCGAATGCTCCACCAGGACTCTGCCAGTGTGGTTATACCAGTTGCCTGGATAGGATTTGTCGGTCTCGATCTTATACTCAAGGCCCATCTGCTTGACAGCCTTGGCTATGAGCTCGACATTCGGATTGCTGATAGACAGGTTCTTGCTGACCTTCCGACCAGCGTCCCGGGTCCGACCGATGTCAAAATATTCGGGCCAGAGGACCCATGCCTTTTCCTCGTCAAGGGTCATGGGTTATCCGATAAGGGGGTCTGGTCACTCCTTGACCAGTACCGCGTTGACCGCCCCGTCCTGTCCCGGCCTCGATGTGACCTTGGCCAGTCCCAGTTCGGTCTGGATCATGGCGCCCTTGTTGATTATGTTCCGCTGAACATAGTTGGGGTTGGCCGAGTTCTTCTTTACCGTGACGATCTTGGACTTTTGGGCCTTCTTGGTCGCCGGGTCGATGACGTTAGCGAATGACGCCTTCAGCATCCTGACCTTGACGTTTGCACCCCTGGTCCTCATTATCAGAGAGCGCTCTGCGCCCAGAAGTGTGAAAGTCGGCTCCCTGCCGATCTCGAATCGTCTCTTCTTCCTGCCGAGGCGGAGCCTTCCGCCAGACGGCTTCCTCTTGGATTTCCCTTGCCACAGTGCCATAGCAATCCGTGGCCACTAAAATAAAGCGGGGTATTAATACCTATCTTCAATCTGAGTACTGTTCAAGCAGTTTGACCTTCGGGATCACACCCAACTCTAAGAGCCCGGAGAAGCCGTCCTTCGCCGGACCTGGATTCATGAAGACCGTGCCCTCCTTCTCGACGATCCCGCGGTCCTCGTGGATATGGCCGGACAACACGATCTTAGGCTTGAACTCTTCTACCAGCTTCAAGATCGAAACACTGCCTACGTGTTTGCCTGAGAACGGAACATCCAGTGTTCCATATGCAGGACAGTGCAGCACTAGAATCATGTCATTCTCCATCAATGGTCTGAGATGGGCCATGATCTCCTCCTCGGATATCTCATTTGGGGTGTCGAATATGGTAGGGTTGGATCCGCCCATGCCACCGAGTACGTTATCCCCGATGCGGACCTTCTTCAAATGAAGCGAGATCGCTTTCCTTTCGATATGGGCTAGCGTTCCCGGGGGATCGCAATTTCCGGGTACGGCATATGTCCTACCCTTCAGGCTTCCAAGGAACTCGGCAGCCCATTCCGGCGGTCCGAAGTGAGTTATGTCCCCCAGCACTATAGTACCGTCCAGACCCATTTCGTCTATGAGCTCGTTGGCCCAATTGACCACCTTGTCGCGCCTATGCACGTCGGACAGAACTAGGAATCGCATCGAATTTCGCCATTTTCACATATTCAAGCTCATTACATTAATATTGCTCACAAGAACCCGAAATTTAGGTCCTGGAACACAAGCAGGTAGGTTATCAGGAATCCCAGCATGGCGCCGCCGTTCAGCAGGGGCAATCCGGCCTGCGGTCTGCCGGTGGCCACGTACTTCATCAGGGCCGCGAACCCGCAGCAGGCCCCAATGATCGTTCCTACTGTGACATACACGTCCGCGTGGACGATTCCGGTCATGGGTGCTATGGTCGGCAGGTAAGCCATGACCGAGACGATCAGTATGCCGGGGATGACCGCGTCTCCTACCCCCATGATCATCGTTTCCCTCTCCTGGTCCTTGTCCCGGTCCTTCAGGTCCATATTGTCCATCTGTTCGACCTTGAAGTCCAGTTTCTTCGGGACATAGAACAGCACTGGCAATCTCATCTTGGTGACGCCCTCGGCCAGTGATAGCATGTGTTTTGTCTTGTAGACGGAGATGGCATCGTACACGGCAAGGATACTTAGCAGGATCAAGGCAGGGAATATTCCCAACGATATCCCGAGTATGGCCGTGGCCCCCACGCCTATCAGGATGGCGACCGAATTGATGACATACCATTCTGGACGCAGGATCAGCCAAGCCATCAAGCCCACCGCTCCGGCGATGGCCAGGATCAGCGATATGTCTGCGTCGCTGATCAGGTAGAAGAAGATCGGCAGCAGGATCGAGAAAACAGAGATGGCCATGGCGGTGTAAAATATCGCCCGCATGATCTTCTCCTTGGCAAACTTGATCAGGACCAGCATCAGCAGGGTCATTCCCAGGATCATCCCGAAATAGATGAGGGGGTTTATAGGGCTCTGTGGATCCTGAAAGGCCTGGTAATTGCCAGTGCCCAACAGTAGCGGCACGAGGAAGATCGCGGCTACCGGGATGAATATGAAGATGGCAAACATCACCAGGTACTGGACAGGATTCCGCATGGCCGGAATGATGCGTTCTGCGCCTATAATACCATTTTGAGTCCTGAGTCTGAGGAAATCGACTCCTTCGTCAAGTTCGATATTTTAAGGAATGTTTTTAATAGGGAAGTTCCCGCATTGTAGTTAACCATGAGTGAACTAGTGCGGACCGAGTCCGCCAATTCCGTGTTCCCGGCCCGGCTTGAGCGGGCTAAGGACCTGACGGATATATTCGAGGTCGTGAAGGAAGCAGTGCGCGTTCAGATGGGCATATCCCGTGCCGGGCTGATGCTCGGACTGGCGGAGATGGGAGGGGACAACAAGTCCTTCGTCGGAGGTCTCTACCCGGTCACGTCGAACATCATCGTCATGAACAAGAGCGTCCTGAAGAGGATCATGGCGATCCAGCCAGACCTGTACAAGTCATATGCCTTCCACGTCCTGTTGCACGAGTACATCCATGCGATTGGCATACTGGACGAGGAGGAGACCCGCAGGCGCGCATATTCGATAAGTGCCGCGCTTTTCGGTAAGGACCACAAGACAACCTACATCGCGGAGGACATCTCCAGGGTGCTACCGTTCTTCACCTACGCCGAACCGAAGATGGACGATGAAGAGACGATGGACATCGAGCTCGTCAAGGGCTTCGACCGCTCCAGCGTCAATTACATCAACTGACGGGCCTGCCCGTCCAACTCTCTATTTTCAACAATATTCATTATGGTTGTCAATTTTTCGTAGAATAAGATCGGAAAGAGGTTTTGTAAGAAATTGGTCGATCATCTGGTGATCGGTTCCTGAGATACGTTGGCGAAACCAACGTTACCGGAGACCTTGGTGACCTTGGCCTTTACCCTGGCACCCTTGATCGTTCCCGGGATGTAGATGATGTACTTGTCCATCCTGGCCACGCCGTCTCCCTTCTTGCCGACATCCTCGATCATGAACTCGTAGATGTTGCCTTCCCTCAGCCCTTCCTTCTCCGGGGCCTTGGCCTGCTTCCTCACATTGACGGGCCGGTGTGCGCCACAAGCTTCGCACTCGAGGATCAGAATTCTTCCTTCCTTAACAATGTGCGTGTCTGGCCTGCCGCATTCCGAACACAGAACGAAGGTCTCGGTGTAGCTCTGGATCCTTTCTGCGATCTGTACCGGAGCGAGCCTGGCCTTGAAAACTACTCTCCTGCCCTCGATCGTTCCCGGCGTACCGAGTTCGCGAAGCAAGTACTGGAGAAGGTGTTCTGGCTCTCGCCTCAAGGCATCGGTGATGTCACCCCAGTTCTTGATGACCGTGGTCTTCCCTTCCTGGAAGATGTCCGGTTCTGGCACGGTGAAACGCTCGTGCTTTTCAATGGTCTCGGGCAATTGACCTTTGGCCCGGTCCAGGAGTGATAAGTAATCGTCATCAGCCATTGGTATCGTCTCTCTCAAGCCCCAACTTGAATATAAAGATTGTTGGCGGGCACACGTATCGGTAAAGGGGTTCCTTGGGCGGGCTCCAGTCACATGAGATCGCATGGGAATTATGACGGAGAGCATCGACCTATCAAATCGAAGATGATAGTATTCAGTCGGCTACTTTAGCTATCTAAGATCCAATTTGGCAGTGGTGTGGGATTGGAGAAGGTACCGAAGGAATACAATAACGACATACAAATTGAAAGATGGTGGGTTGGTGAGTGCGTTGGCCAGGCAGATATCGCCATTTAACGACACCCTTTAACCATACTTATGCTGGATAGCTGCCTTGACCAGGCCGAGGTGCAGTGGAGAGGGCTTGTTTGGTCTCGATTTGAACTCCGGGTGGAACTGGCAAGCAACAAAGAATGGATGGTCGCCCTGATACTCGCCGATCTCCATCTTGACTCCATCAGCCGATCGTCCAGTGAACTTCCATCCGGCGGCTTCGAGCTGTTCGATGAACTTCGGGTTCACCTCGTAACGATGGCGGTGGCGCTCCATGATCAACTCTTTGCCATAGAGATCGAAGGCCTTTCCCTTCGTGACCATGATCGGCTGGGCACCCAGTCTCATTGTGGCACCTTTCTTGGTGACGTTCTTCTGCTCTGGGAGCAGGTCCACGACCGGATAGGCATTGTCCTTGTCAAACTCTGTGGAATTCGCCCCGGACATCCCGATAAGATCCCTGGCAATCTCCAAAGTGGCGATCTGGAAACCAAGACAGACCCCGAGGTAAGGCAAGCGGTTCTCCCGGGCATATCTTGCCGCCATGATCTTTCCTTCAATGCCCCGGTTCCCAAAACCTCCCGGGATCAGGATAGCATCGGCCTTTTGCAGTTCTTCAGTGACCCCGAACTGCTGTACGACCTCCGAATCCACGAAGGTGAGCTCTACCTTCGTCCCGGCCTCGGCGCCGGCATGGTGAAACGCCTCAAAATGAGAAATATAGGAATCGGCCAGATGGGTGTACTTCCCGACACAAGCGATCTTGACCATCTTGTTTGGGTTCAGGATGCGATGGGCAAATTCCTTCCATTCGGTCATGTCGTAACCTTTTGGCTCAAGCTTCAGTCTGCGAAGAAGGAAGTCGGTCAGACCTTGCTCCTCGAGGATCATCGGTACCTCGTAGATCGAGCTTGCATCTGGACATGAGACCACTGCCTCCACAGGGACGTCGCAGAACAGGGAGATCTTCTTCTTGATCGATTCTTCCAGCGGCTCCTTTGCCCGGCAGACGATGACGTCCGGCTGGATACCTATTGAGCGGAGCTCCTTGACCGAGTGCTGGGTCGGTTTGGTCTTTTGCTCCCCTACCACTCCCATGATCGGGACCAGTGTGGTATGGACGTAGATGCAGTTCTCACCTTTGCCCAGATCTGCGTTCATTTCGCGAACTGCTTCCAGAAAAGGCATTGACTCAATGTCACCGACGGTGCCGCCCAGTTCGACTATGCATACGTCAGCGCCGGTAGCCTCAGATACGATGGTGATCTGGTTCTTTATCTCGTTTGTGATATGCGGGATGATCTGGACGGTTTTGCCCAGATATTCTCCGCAACGTTCCTTGTCAATGACCATGCGGTAGATCTTACCAGTGGTGATGTTGTGATTGCTGGTAAGGCTGATGTCCAGGAATCTCTCGTAGTTGCCAAGGTCCAGATCGACCTCGCCGCCGTCATCGAGCACGAAGACCTCGCCGTGTTCGAACGGGTTCATCGTACCGGCGTCGACATTGAGGTACGGATCGATCTTTATGGCGGTGACCTTGAGCCCGCGGGATTTGAATAGTCTGCCGATCGATGACGCAGTTATCCCTTTGCCGAGCCCGGAAATAACTCCTCCAGTAACAAAAATGTACTTCATCTATTTCACGGGAAATGACCATAATCCAGATGCGTATATATTGTTTGTCTTTGGACAAATAGAACGATGGCGTTATGACTAATTGGTATAGAAAATCATAAAGAATAATGGAATGACGATCGATGTTTGTTTTAGTGCCTGGTAACCCTGCGGGAATTGGTCGGAGAAAACACTCGAATGCTCGTGTGCTTCCCCTTGCGTAGGAGGTGATCCATCTGCAGGTTCCCCTACAGATACCTTGTTACGACTTAGCCCTCCTTGCTGAATCTCAGTTCGAAGACCCCAAAATGAGATATCCTTACTGAAACCCAACTCGGGTGGCTTGACGGGCGGTGTGTGCAAGGAGCAGGGGCATATTCACCGCGCAATGTTGATGCGCGATTACTACGGAATCCAGCTTCACGAGGGCGAGTTACAGCCCTCGATCCGAACTACGAACGGGTTTCGGGATTGCCTTTACCTTTCGATATCGGAACCCATTGTCCCGTCCTTTGTAGCGCGCGTGTAGCCCAGGAGATTCGGGGCATACGGACCTACCGTTGACCTCTCCTTCCTCTGTCTTAGCGACAGCGGTCCCAATAATGTGCACGCCTTCCAGAGAAAACGCTAGCAATTATTAGTGAGGGTCTCGTTCGTTATCTCACTTAAGAGAACGCTTTACAGTACGAACTGACGACGGCCATGCACCACCTCTCGAAAAATCAGGCAAGGTCATCAGCCTGGCCTTCATGTAATCGTCGCTCCTGGTGAGTTGTCCGGCGTTGAATCCAATTGAACCGCACGCTCCTCCCGTTGCGGTGCTCCCCCGCCAATTCCTTTAAGTTTCATCCTTGCGGACGTACTCCCCAAGCAGCAGGCTTAACAACTTCTCTCCGGCACTGGGCGCCCACTAAGGACCCCCAACACCAAGCCCGCAGCGTTTACACCCTGGACTACCGGGGTATCTAATCCCGTTTGCGCCCCAGGGCTTCGTTCCTCACCGTCGAATTCGTTCTAGTCAGACGCCTTCGCCACCGGTGGTCCTTCTAGGATTACAGGATTTTACCCCTACCCCAGAAGTACCTCTGACCTCTCCCGATCCCAAGTCTTGCAGTCTCCCCGGACTTCGGACAGTTAAGCTGGCCGATTTACCCAAGGATTTACAAGACCGGCTACGGACGTTTTAGGCTCAATAATATCGACCACCACTCGGGCCGCGGGTATTA
>JBEKDM010000046.1:0-16772 GCA_050014375.1 Methanomassiliicoccales archaeon
CACTGTCGTTCTGGCAGCTGTTCTATATGTAATGGTGATGGGATTCGGCGGAGGTACATCCACGACGCCCACCGCATCATTGAACCCAGTGAAAGGGAATGCAAATGGGACAACAGCTTCGCTTTACACAGTCTCTGTTGTCTCGATAAGCAGCAACAACGTACTATATGCAGACGCAGTCTTGACGTATGCCCCATTAGCGGCTGGACAACCAACGGCATTAACGCCGACACTTGCTGGCGCCACGCACGTAACTGCAGGGGACTATGTCACGATCAGCCTGTTGAAGGGAACCACCTATACGTTGTCCTTGATATACAAGCCGACCGGAAATGCCATAGCTTCGACCGTTATCAATGTGCCCGCTTAATGTAACTACTTACTTATGACACTGGAGGATATAAAATGATGAAGAAAATCTGGAAAATAAGGAAGGACAAAAGTGCTGTCTCACCGGTCATCGCGACCATCCTGATGGTAGCGATCACTGTCGTTCTGGCAGCTGTTCTATATGTAATGGTGATGGGATTCGGCGGAGGTTCATCCTCGACGCCCACCGCATCATTGAACGATATTAAAAACTCAGACAATGGGACAACAGCTTCGATTTATACAGTCTCTGTTGTCTCGATAAGCAGCAACAACGTACTGTATGCAGACACAGTCTTGACATATGCCCCATTAGCGGCTGGACAACCAACGGCATTAACGCCGACACTTGCTGGCGCCACGCACGTAACTGCAGGGGACTATATCACGATCAGCCTGTTGAAGGGAACCACCTATACGTTGTCCTTGATATACAAGCCGACCGGAAATGCCATGGCTTCGACCGTTATTACCGTGTTGTAGGCATAACAAACAACTTTTGCCCGATAATTCGGGCATCTTTTTATTATACTCTTCTCTAATGTTGATGAAAGGTTGTTTGCCTTGGAACAATCAATTGATGAACAACACAAGATTAATTTCCTATTGTCAATCGTTCATAAGCAAGAGCAGACCACGATGGAAATCGAAATGAAATATAGAGCATTTTCACCAAGTTGCCCCGAAGAAGTGGTGAAACTCCTAAATAAATTGAAAAAAAATGGAACTATCAGTGGTGTCGTTTCTCATGATAAGGGTGGCTATGTATGGTGGAAAGAATGAACGGTTAAATATTGCGCCACTCAGCTCGCCCGTCTCTCATCATCGAATGATCAGTGCTGGGTTTATCATCACGGTGGCTAAAGCTCCATAGTATGTTCTTTTCATAAACCTATCTGAGGATGCTCAAAACCGACGTCAAACGATGGACTGCCGATTTGATATCAATACATACCTTGATTTGGGTAATCCTTCATTAGCCTAAACGATACACTAAGTGCAACTCCCACTGCACGCTCAATCTCATCAATGATCGTGTAAGGCGCGATCATCAGTCCCATCCGAAAAACGCATTTCAAGACCAAACGCCAAACGACCTGGAGCTCAGCACCATGGCCAAGACGCAAAAGAGAACCATACTATTCATGTGCACGCACAATTCCTCACGGTCCCAAATGGCCGAAGGACTGGTAAACCATTTCCACCGCAGCCGGTGGGAGGCGTCCAGCGCTGGAACGTCTGCCACCAAGGTCAATCCATATGCAATAATGGTGATGAAGGAGATCGGCATCGACATCTCCAAACAGGCATCGAAGGACGCCAACAAGATGTTCGGCAAGCACTTCGATATCGTCGCCACATTGTGCAGTGAGGCGGAGGATGAATGTCCCTTCTTCATCGAGGGTGACGAGTATGTCCACAAGTCGTTTGTCGACCCCTCGGAGGCGAAGGGAAGTGAGGAACAGCTCCTTAAGGTGTTCCGCAAGACCCGAGACGACCTGCGTGCATGGATCGAAGAGATGCTAAGGAACCAGTGATTTTCGTGGCGATCTCCCTTTTCGTCTACGATGAGCACCAATGCGACCCGAAGAAATGCACGTCTCGAAAAATGGTCAAGTTCAACCTGGTCCAAGAACTCGCTTCGTTCAAGAACATCCCCTATGGCAGCATCGTCCTGTGGCCGTTCGCCGAGAAAGCCCTATCAAAAGAAGATCTTGTGAATGCCAGGGCGCACGGCATCGTGGTCCTGGACGTGTCATGGGGCAATATCGACGCCGTGCCTAAGTTGAAGAAAAGCGTCGTTCCGCGAGCATTACCATATCTTCTGGCCGCAAACCCGGTCAACTGGGGCAAGCCGCTGATGCTCAGCTCGGTGGAGGCGCTAGCCGCCTCGTTGTACATCCTGGGCGAGAAGGAACAGGCTCGCTCGATCCTCTCAAAATTCACCTGGGGAGAGCAGTTCATCCTCTTGAACCAGGAACCGCTCGACCGGTACTCAGAGTGCAACACCAGCGCTGAGGTGGTGGCGGTGCAGGCCGATTATGTGCCAGAACAGCGCAAGGATTGAATCGGACCGGACACCCCCGACCCCTTTTCCAGCATTGGTTTCCGCTGTAGCGTCACATCAAGAAAAATCCTTTTATGCATCCCCCCTAATCTGCTACAGCAAACAATCACGTGAGCAGATAAACGCCCGTCAGGATTCTTTGCACCCAAGAAGGTGTCATTTTGCCGATCGATTATACCGATGAGGACCTCGCCGCGCGCTGGGAGGAGTTCTTCGAGTCCAGTGAGAACCGGGTCAGAGTAGCAGAGGTCGCCGATCTGTACCCAGAAGTGCGCTCCATCAACATCGCCTATGCCGAGCTGGACCAGTTCGACCCGGACATGGCGCAGTTCATGCTGGAAGAGCCTCAAAGAGTGCTCGGCATAGGGGAGACGGTCGTGCGCAAGCAGGTGCAGCAGACCCGGGGCAACTACGAGATCCATCTTAGGTTCAAGGCACTGGCGCCGGACTCGCGAGTGGATGTTCGAAAGCTCAGGAGCGAGCACCTGGGAAAGCTGGTGGCCATCGAAGGGCTGGTCCGCAAGGCCACTGACGTCAGGCCAAAGCTGGTGGAGGCGGTGTTCCGCTGCTTCCGCTGCCCCGCCAAGATCGTCGAGGTCCAGGACGGGTTGCAATTCAAAGAACCGCTAGAGTGCTACAAGGAGCAGAACGGCTGCGGGCGTTCCGGCGGCAGCACCAAGTTCACGCTGATGACCGAGGAGTCCAGCTATGTCGACACGCAGAAGATCGAGATTCAGGAGAATCCCGAAGGACTGCGCGGTGGCGCTCAACCTGAAAGACTGACGGGCTATCTCGAGGACGACCTGGCTGGCACCGTTTCGCCGGGAGACCGCATCGTCATCAACGGCATACTCCGTTCAGTGCAGAAGGCCCAGGGCAACAACAAATCGACGTTGTTCGACATCAACCTGGAAGTGCACTCGGTGGAGTTCCAGGAGCATGAGTACGAGGAGGTCAACATCTCCCCCGAGGAAGAGGAGAAGATCAAGCAGGAAGCGCACTCGCCGGACGTGTTCGGCAAAATAATCAAGTCCATCAGCCCCACCATCTACGGCTATGACGAGGTCAAGGAGTCGATGGCGCTGCAGCTGTTCGGCGGCTCACACAAGCAGCTGGACGATGGCACTCGCGTGAGGGGGGACATCCATATATTATTGGTGGGAGACCCCGGCGTCGCAAAGTGTGTCACCGGTGACGCGGAAGTTACATTGGCCTCTGGCGCCTGCATGAGGATCAAAGACCTGGTCGAGGAGGCGCTGGCCGAGTTCGGCAGCAAGGATGTGGACGACGGCGTCTATGCAGATATCGAGGTCCAGGTCATGACGCTTACAGAACGAGGCGTCATCGAGCCCGGCCGGGCCGTCAGGGCGTGGAAGAGGACGGCGCCCGAAACTCTGATCGAGTTCATCACCGAAGGCGGCCGAAAGATAACTGTCACACCGACGCATCCGCTGTTCGTCCAGAACGACGAGCGGCCGGTCGCACGCCATGCTGGTCAGATCTATGTGGGCGAGGAGATCGCCACGACCAATGGCCGGGGAGAGTGCGGCCAGGACGATCCTGCCTGGAAGCGCGGCATACAATATGAAAAGGTGGTGTCAAAGACTGAAGTTCCGGCACCGGAGCCGTATGTCTATGACCTTGAGGTCGAGATCACCCACATCTTCGTGGCCAACGGAATCCTTTCGCACAACTCGCAGCTGTTGCGTTACATGTCCGAACTGGCACCCAGGGGAATATACGCCTCTGGTAAGTCCTCATCAGCAGCTGGACTATGCGTTTCCGGGGACACCAAGATCGAAGTTAAAGGGAAGCTGGTGGAGATCGGGGAGTTCGTGGAGAGCAGGATCGGAACTCCAATGGAAGTCGAGAAAGGCGTATTCAGGCAGGAAGTGGGGGTTAACGGCCTGAAAACCGTGTCAGCCGACGGTCAGCCGGTAACAAGGCCAGTATCTGCCGTTTTCCGCATCGTCACCCCTTCATTTCTTGTGGAACTCAAGGAGGAGTCTGGGCGGTCTATTCTGCTGACCCCCGAAACACAGGTTTTGAGCCGGATCGGGCAAGATCCGGCATGGATCCGCTCGTCCGACGTAATGGCGGACGACGAGGTCATGACCGTCGGGCCGGCAGGCGACCATTCCCAATCCGACTGGTCACGGATCACCAGGGCCGAACGGAAGGTCGACGGCATACCCGACCACGTCTATGATCTAACGGTGGAAGATGCACACAGCTTCATCGGGAACGGGTTCGTGGTGCACAACACCGCCGCGGCCGTCAAGGACGAGTTCGGGGACGGGAGATGGACCCTGGAAGCAGGCGCGCTGGTGCTCGCGGATAAAGGTTTGGCTTGCATCGATGAGCTGGACAAGATGACCGAGCAGGACCGTTCCTCCATGCACGAGGCGATGGAGTCGCAGAGGATATCGGTGGCAAAGGCCGGGATCACAGCTACGCTACAATGTCGCTGCTCCATGCTGGGCGCGGCCAACCCGAAATATGGCCGGTTCGACGACAACGAGTCGCTCTCCGACCAGATCAACATGCCGCCGGCACTGCTCTCCAGGTTCGACCTGATCTTCGCTCTAACGGACCGTCCCAAGGCGGAAACGGACGCCCGTATCGCCGAGCACATAATTATGGGTCATGTCCGAGGTGAAGTGCGCCGTCACGAGGACATGAAGGTGCTGGACGACCTGGGTGTGGACTACAAGAAGATACTCGAGGACACCGACAAACTGAAACCGGTCTATGACCGGGAGTTCCTGCGGAAGTATGTGGCGCATGCGAAGCGCTACGTTCCGGTCATGAGCAAGGAGGCGCGCAAGATCATCCAGGAGAAGTACCTCGCGATACGCAAGCTGGGAGAGGTTCAGGGTGCATCCGTCCCGATCACCGCTCGTCAGCTGGAGGCGTTCATCCGGTTATCCGAAGCATCGGCCAGGATCCGGCTCAGTAACGTCGTCACGAAGGAGGATGCCGAGCGTGCCGTACGCATCGTCGAGTTCTACCTGAACAAGATGGCGCGTGACTCGGGCAGCATGGACGTGGACAAGGTGATGACCGGGTTCTCCAAGACCGACCGGAACAAGATCGCGGTCGTAAGGACGCTCATCCACTCCAACTCCGAGCCGGGCAAGGGGGTTTCGTTCAAGACTCTACTGGAGCATGCGCCGGAGAAGAACCTGACCGAGCAGGAACTACGTGACGCGCTGAAGAAGCTGCGTAACGCCGGGGACATCTACGAACCGAGCCACGACTTCTACAAACTGTCAAGCGGGGATTGAGCGAGAGGACGCACCTCCAGTCCTGTCGAGGTGTAGATATTCGATGTGGGCAGCAGCCTATATTGACTGCCGTTCATACCTTATCAACAGTTATCTCAACGGAAACCGGGAATTGAGTTCGTGTCTCACGGTTACTGTCGTTTCTTTCCCGTTAGCACAAAGACGATCACAATGATCAAGAGCACAAATGATATGAGCACGACCGGAAAGAGATCATCAAAGTTATTGGATCCAGAAGAACCAGTCCCTGTTTTATCCAAGACAGTTCCGATGTTTCCAAAGAGGTGGTTATTATCGTTTGAAGAGTCCAAGTATATGTCGTAGCTGTCACCCCTGCAGGTGTTGTTCGTTATAGTGTTAAAATTTGAGTACACCAAATTGATGCCCCAGATGCTCCCTCTGCAGGTATTGTTCGTTATGGTGTTATTGTTAGAGTAAATAAGGTTGATTCCATTGTGGGTCCCGCTACAATTGTTGTTCGCTATAGTGTTGTTATTGCTCGAGAAACTCAGTTCAATGCCCACGGCGATGCCGCTAAAGCTGTTGTTTGTAATGGTATTGTTGCTCGAATATTCTAGGCCGATTCCATGGCCAATGTTGTTCGATACAATGTTATGGTTCGAGGAGTACAGATTGAGGCCACAACCGGAACCGTTGAAGATGTTGTTCGTTATAGTGTTGTTGCTTGAGTAGTACAGGTCGATGCCGTCAAGGTTCCCGCTGCAGTTATCGTTCTCCAACAGCGCGGACGTCACATTGAACAAGGTTATTCCTGCTCCCATATTGTACGGATAGCTGCCATTGAAATCACTATCCAGATTGCAGTTTCTTATTATCAGGTGTGAGGAAATGTTGCCGATGTAAATCGTATCCCCTATGCCGGTACCGTTGATGCCAAGGTTCTCGATAATGTACGGGTTCGACTCTATCCCGGCGCCGTTCCAGTGATTGGCCCCAATCAGAGAGGCCAGATCGGTGTCGTTATTGACCCGGATCACGGGGCTGGATGACAGGGTAGTCGAGTTCGCTCCATTAGCCTGCACAACGCCGATCCCGTACAAGGACGCGATGATCGAGACGATGAATGAGATATAAATGAACACCAGAAATGTTCTGCTTGTTACACTTTTCATGTTCCTTCCCCAATTCTCCCCGTGGAAACTAAGCGCCTTTGTTCATAATAAAAGTAGCTCTAATAATGGAAATCAAGAGAGGGTGATTCTCCACCAAGAGGCAAACCAAGAGCTGCATCTGGCCTTGATCAATGGATTGAATTGCCAGAAACGGGATATTTCGTTCAGTCAGCCAGTACCATATCCGACGGTGGCAAATATTTGCAAAAGTATAATAGCGTGTCAAGGTTTAGTTGGACTTCGTAAAAACAAGGATCGGGAATTGATTTGATAACCGTAAGGGTGTACAAACAGGGCAGTGACGTCGTCGTCGCGGCATGCGACAAGCATCTCCTGGGTCAGACGTTCCGCGAGGGCGAGCTGAAGCTGACCGTCTCGCCCGGCTTCTATGAGGGCGAGGACGCCGACGAGGAAATGCTGGTGAACCGCCTGAGCGGATGCACCGTGGCGAACCTGGTGGGCGAGAAAGTATGCCGAATAGCGGCAGAGCACGACTTCATCGCTGAGGATTGCGTCTTGATCATAGGCGGCGTCCCGCACGCCCAGATGGTAAGGTACTAAGATGTCGTTCTGCGTAAAATGCGGCAAAGAGGGCGAGGTCATCGAATCAGTATGCGCTGAGTGCTTCATGGAGAACAAGCGGTTCACCACGATTGCGGACCATGTCAACCTGTTCCAGTGCGTTCATTGTTCCGATTTTCAGATCAACAACAAGTGGCACAATTATCAGGTAGAGAACGCGGCCCAGGAGGCTGCCATATCCGGCATCTATCTGATGAAGGGGGCGGACATCGACAATATAAAGACGTCCGTCCTGGCCAGGGACAGTGCCAATTATCGAGTTCACCTCGACCTTACCGTTACATACAGAGGGTTCACGACCAGAGAGGAGCTGGACACCATAGTGCGGCTGAAGACCAACGTCTGCGGCAAGTGCAGCAAGATCGCCGGCAACTATTACGAGGCGACCTTGCAGATACGCACCCGCGACCGCAAGTTCGATAAGAACGAGCTGGAAGAGGTCGTCTCTCGCGTCACCAAGATGGTCAATGAGGCCGGTGCCGAGAACCGGGAGATGTTCATCAGCAAGATCACCATGGTCCCCGGGGCCAACGGCGGAGCGGACATCAACCTGTCCAGCCAGGCGCTCGGCAAGACGGTCACCCACGAGCTGGCTGAAATGTACGGGGCGGAGGTCAAGGAGACGGCCAAGCTGCTTACCCAGAAGGACGGGCACGACGTGTTTCGACTGACTTTCCTGGTGAGGCTGCCTGCGTATCGTTATGGCGATGTGGTCATGTTCCGGAAGAAGATGTATCAAGTTGGGGCGATCCGCACCACCAACACGAAGATCACCGATATCAAGTCCGCTGAATCGTTCACTGTCGGGAACGGGGACATGACCGAAGCGCGCGTCATCGGGAAGCGGGAAGAACTGGTGGACGCCATCGTGCTCACGGAGTCTGACAAAGAATTGCAGATCATGCACCCGAACAGCTTCAAACCGGTGGAACTGCGCAAACCGCAACGGTACAAGACGAAGGGCGAGACGGTCAAGGTCTTCCAGTACGAGGAAGAACTTTACCTGCTGCCGAGGTGATCGGAAACGTTGGACACAAGCGTCCATCCTCTTTTCTCAGAATACTTGTTGTTGTCCCGGCGGCTAGAACGCTCGTCGACGATTAAGAATGAAGAAAGGAAAGAGTTTGTTCCCAGGCCTTCAACTGACCATTTCCCTGCGACTGAACGCCACATATCCTAACATCGCGGTCACGGTCAGCCAGACCAGTTCTACGATGACAGCCAAACCAACGTCCGGTATGTAGGTATGGAGCGTGAATCCAGCTCCCCGAATCGATGTGACATTGTCCACCGGGTACGGTTTCTCCATGATGTATGATATGGTCCCGCCGGCGAAGGTCAGTTCTCCATCCGGTTTGACACCTGCAATGGAGCCGACCGCCGTTATCAGCGACAGGATCATGAACAGCATGAAGAACGTCAATACCAGCGATGCGGTGGACGTCTTCAGGACCGAGCTTATCAAGAAGGCCAGCCCGGTGGCGGCCGCACCATATAGGATCGCCAACAGCATCGAGTAGATGGCCAGCTCGGTAAAATTGCCGGTATATGCCAGGCCGATGACGATTGCCACCAGGTAGTAGATCACGATCACGAAGGACATGATACCGACAGAGGCCAGGAATTTCCCGGCGTAAAGGCTGGACTTCTTCACCGGGTTAGGGAATAGGAGATAACCGGTCCTGTTTTGGAATTCCGAGACGATCGCGTCTCCGGCAAACAGAGTCACTCCGATCACGATCATAGTGTTGGCGAATCCCGCATAATTGCCGACAAACCTTGCCGCGTTATGCGGGTCTGGATTGTTCAGGGTTCCCAGGAACGTGACCAAAACCAGCACCAATCCTAGGATGATGCCGATCGCCAATAATCTCTTGGAACGGATGTGCTTGAGTATGTCATACTTCGCCACCAAGAATACCTGGGCGGTGTCCGAGGGCACCTCGACCTTGATGTCCTTATTGATGTTGTAAAGATCTGCCATTGGATCACCTCGAATCCTTGATGAGAGACATGTACAGCGACTCCAATGCCATTCCGCTCTCTTTGAAAGTCACGATCTTCAATCCTGTCGCCTGCAGGTCCAGTAACAGCCGTGCCTGTTCCTCGTCCCCACCGTTGAAGTCCATGGAGAATGCGTTCTCCCCCATGGCGTTGATGCCCTGCACTCCCGATATCTTTCCCACGTTGACGAAGTCGGCCGGCTCGATCTTGCGCGTTGTCCGGACCTCGATCTTATTACCCCGGAACTCGCTCAGAAGCGATTCCACACTGCCAGACTTCAGCAGCTTGCCCCGGTTGATGAGGGCTACATCAGAACAGACCTCCTGCACTTCGTTCATCAGGTGGGAGGACATGAACACAGTATAATCGCCCTTCTTCAGCTCTCGTAGCACTTCGCGCATCTCGAACATGCCCCGGGGGTCAAGGCCAGACGTCGGCTCGTCCAAAATGATGACGCTCGGTTCGTGTAGCAACGCCTGGGCGATGGCCAGCCTCTGTTTCATGCCTTTGGAGAACTTGCCGATGCGCTTGTTCTGCCATTCGGTCATCTTGACCACCTCGAGCACCTCGTTCGAACGTCTTCGGATGTCCGGCATGGACATGCCCCGTAGTTGCCCCAGATACTCCAGTGTCTCCACCGGCGTGAGGTATGGATAGAACTCAGGCGTCTCCACGACCGCCCCCACATCCGCCAGCGCCATCTTCGGATCTGACGTGATGTCGATTCCGTTCAGTGACGCCTTTCCCGACGTCGCGATAAGCATGTTTGTCAAGACCTTTATGGTGGTGGTCTTTCCCGCACCGTTCGGTCCGAGGAATCCAAGGAAGGCCTTATGGGGGACTTTGAGCGTAAGAGCATCGACCGCCCTGAACCCTCCCCGATAATCCTTCACCAGGTTCTCTAACTCAATAGGATACTCCATGGGATCATCCTTTGGGCTCTCAGCAGACTCCGTCGCTATATGTACTTTGTGAATATAACAGAAAAGATAAAAATATCCTGCTATAGCATGGCAAATGTTATCACTTCTGGCAACGATGCGTGGCCCGATGCATTACGATGACGAACTTATCGAGGAGGTCACCGTCCGGCTTCTGAGGACGACCGCCACCACGCTCCCGTCGGACGTACTGGAGGCACTGGAACGGGCCAGACAGACCGAGACAGAGCCGGTCGCCCGGGTGCAGTTGGACACCATCCTCAAGAACGTCGAGCTGGGCGAGATGCGCATGCTTCCCATGTGTCAGGACACCGGGCTTCCGTTGTTCTATATTTCAGGCCAGTGCGACGAGGGGATCATATCCGCCATAAGGAGGGGCGTGGAACGGGCCACGAGGACGATACCGTTGCGTCCCAACGTGGTCGATCCCATCACGAGGATGAACGGCGGCAACAACCTCGGCGACATGATGCCGCTGATCCACTTCGAGCCTGCCGGTCACGAACATACCGATATCACGTTGATGATGAAGGGGGCCGGTTCGGAGAACATGTCGGCACTGCGCATGCTGAACCCGACACAGGGGGTCATAGGCATCAAGGAGTTCATCCTGGACACGGTGGTGGCCGCTGGCGGCAAGCCCTGCCCCCCGGTCATCGTCGGTGTCGGCGTGGGAGGAACGGCCGACCTGGCAAGTCACCTGGCGAAGAAGGCTCTGCTAAGGCCCGCTGACCGACACAGCGAGAACGACACGATCCGCCAGATCGAGACCGAGATGTTCGAAATGCTGAACAGGACTGGCATAGGGCCGATGGGGCTCGGAGGCAAGAACACCGTTCTTTGCGTGAGCATAGAATCGGCGTCTTGCCATACGGCATCGCTGCCGGTCGCCATCAGCCTACAGTGCTGGGCAGCCAGGAGGGCTTCGGCCAGGATCTTCCCGGACGGCCGGGCGGTATTCTCCACGGAGGGGTTCTGGTGAAGGCGCTGAGGACCCCGCTATCGGAAGACGTCGTCCGTTCGCTGAACGCTGGAGAAGAGGTCACGTTGTCCGGACCCATCCTTACGGCCAGGGACGAGGCGCACATGAGGGCGCTGGAAATGCACGGGAAAGGCGAACCGCTCCCGTTCGACCTTCGGGATATGGTGCTATACCACTGCGGCCCGATCATGGCCAAGGATGGGGATGGCTGGAAGCTGGTGGCGGCGGGCCCGACCACCAGTTCGCGCATGAACTCGATCGAGCCCGCATTCATAGAAGCGTTCGGCATCAAGGCGATCATCGGCAAGGGTGGCATGTCGAAGCCCACAATTGAGACGATGAAGGAATGTGGATGTGTCTACCTGGCTTTCACCGGCGGTGCCGCCGTCATCGCATCCCAGGGAATAGCCAGGGTAATGGGGGTCGATTGGCTGGACCTGGGCATGCCGGAAGCGGTCTGGCATCTCGAGGCCGACGGTTTCGGTCCCCTGATCGTCGCCATCGATGCTCACGGCCATAGCCTCTACGACGATATTGACAAGAAGGTCAGCACCAACGTCAAAGAGATCAAGAAGCGGCTTGGTCTCTGATCATTCTTTCTTGTCTTTCTTCGGGTCCTCGCCCAGCAGTTCTGGTTTCTTGCGCACCTTGAAGTTGATGAACAGGGCGACGCAGATGGTGGCCAGGGCCATCATCAAGCCGAGGATCATGAGGGAATGCGATAGGTCGAACCCGAACAGGTAAGTGACCGTGTTGTTGCTCTTGGACTTCACTATTGATGCGTCGAGGCGGCGGTCCTCGAAGGGCGCCAGTGATACCGATACTTCCTTTGCATCGAAGTTCTTCTTGCTGAAAGTGACCGTATAGGAATCCGACGTCAGCTGGATGCTGTAATTTCCATTGGTGTCGGTGGTGCCGGTCTTTACAATGTTGTCCTGTCCCCGGACGGTGACCGTCACACCCTCCTGGGGGTTGCTGTTCTCGGTCACCTGGCCGAATAGCGTGCAGGGCTGCGCCTGCATCGTGGCATTCTCCTGGGAACTGATCCCGCGGGATATCTCGAGGGGAAGGGAGTTGGTCCGGTCGTATCCCTTCTTTGTGAACGTGGCCACATAGACACCGGGTTTGATGTTGCTGATCCTGTACTCCCCCAGGGGGGCAATGGTCACGGTGGTGTAGTTCCGCTGGTCGTTCGCCAGGAAGACGGTCGCGCCATTCACCGGAGCGATCCCATCGGTGACGAAACCATGTAACCCACCGAGGATCTCGATCATGGTGAAGTTGAGCTCTACCGCCCCCCCCGACGTAATGACCACCTCGTTGTAGGTGATGTTGGGGTTATAGTTGACAAGAGCCGCTGAAACGTTGTAAGTGCCCAATGGGAGGGTCAGCTCATACGCTCCTAGACGGTTCGTGTTCGCTGTCAGCGTGGAGTTCGTGGTCGTGTCCCGGGCGGTGATGACCGCTCCAGACATGGGAACCCCGGTGTCATTGACGACGGTGCCCTGGAAACCTTGAAGTCCCACTGTCACCGACAATGCCGGCGTGGTTAGGACCGGGATGGCGCAAATAATCAGCGCGACCGTCAGCAACAGCGTGGCTATTTTTTTCATCTTGGTAGCACATGAGCAATTCTACGTAAAACGTTTTGGAGAGAACCCAACCTTCGTTTGGATGCAGACCCCTCTTCACATCAATGAGCCATCACGCCGCTGCGGGCAGCACCCTGACGATGGCATGGGCCATGCTGGAGTGGATGTTGCAATGGTACCAGAAATCTCCCGCCTGGGCGAACGTGAACGCGAACGTCGAACCGCTTCCCAAATTGCCACTGTTAAAATCGATGGTCGAGTTATCGTCGCTGGTGACCGTGTGTGTGACCCCGTCGTTGTTCTTCCAGGTTACGGTGTCACCCACGTGGACGGTGATGATGTTCGGAACGAAGGCGAAGTTCGAGATGCTGACCGGATGGTCAGCCGCTGGGGTGTTGCCAGCGCCGTTGCTACTGGAGTTCTGCATGCCGAGGTAGATGCCAACGATGACGACCACAACGACGACCACGACTATGGCGATGATCGTTGATTGCTTCATGAATGGCTCGTCTGAGCGCTGCCTATTTCATGATATCTCGCCTCATGGCGGCTCGCAATGCCCATCCTTCACCGTAGGCTTGCCTTTCCATACGCCGAGGGCGAAGACCATCGCTCCGGCGAGCAGGACCAGTCCAGCCAGCCCGAACCCCGCTTGGTAGGATACCAAGCCGACGACGATCCCGGTGATCAGCGGCCCGGCCGAATGACCAATGTCCATGACCGAGCTGAGCACGCCGATGGCAGAGCCGTGCGATGATGTCCCGGCGTACTCGCACACCAGCGCCGATGTGGACGCGGTCACCGTGGCCACGGTCAGACCGAAGAGCACTGAAAGGACCATGAGCAGCCATATGTTGCTCACGGCCGGCATCAGAACGATGACGATGAAACCCATCAGCAACCCTATGCAAATGGCCGGTTCCCTGCCATGACGATCGGAGATCCGGCCCATGATCGGTTTGGACATGAGCATGCTGACCACCTGCACCCCCATCACCGCTCCGATCTCCAGGCCGTTGAAGCCGATGGAAAGGCAGTAGAGCGGCAGAAAGGCCTCGAACGCCCCCATGGCGAAGTATTGCATGCCTTCCATCGACGAGGTGATCATGATGCGGCGATCCTTCGCCACAGACGCCAAGGCCTGAACCACTCCTCCCTCTGGAAGACGTTTCACCGCGATCGGATGGCTTTCCTTCCATGGTATCAGGAGCGACATCACCAGTGCGATGATCCCGGTGATGGCGCAGGTCAGGTAGAGATCGGCGAAGTTGGCCAGATAGAGGAACGCCCCTCCCAGGAACGGAGCCACGAACCGTCCCGCCATGGTGGCCGAAGAGTACGTGGCCAGTTTCTCGCCGCGCACTTCCTTCGAGTACCGGTCCGCTATCGCCGCCATCGCCACCGGCATGAAAACAGCAGTGGCGAAACCATGATAGAACCGGACCGCCGCCAGCTCGTAGACGTTCGTCACATAAAGATAGAGGAACGGCGCGGTGGCGAAGATCAGTAACGACGCGGTAAGGATCTTCTGCCTCCCTTTCCGGTCGGAATACGCGCCGGCCAAGCTGGACACGAGGATTCCCGGAATCGGGCTGATGGCCGCCACCAGCCCCACCTGCTCGGCGTTCGCTCCGATGTGCTCAGCCAGCAGCGGCAGGGCCGGGTTCTTGGACATCGTCGACGAAAGGATGGCGAACGCTGCCACTGCCCCCAGGACGAGCAGGAACCTACCATGACCGTCCTTGAGGGTCATCCCAATGCCCTCAGTTCCGGTTAGCTACCTTGGCTTTGCAGTATGCATACCAGGCATCATAGGCTGGGAACTGGAGGCGCATGTTCTCGAAATCGTCCTTGGCCACGAACCGGAACCCGGCGGCCAACGCCGCTAGTCCGGCCGATTCCGCCGGCGGTGTGTCCATCTTCGTGTCCGCCCCGCGGACCAGGAGGGCCATCTCGAGCAGCGCCGGCTCGTTCAGCCCGAACTTCTCGATCACGGCGTCGAACGAGCATCTGTTCTCATGATGCCCGAGCTCGACCCCTTCCACGTCGAAAGGAGTGGCATTCTCCCGTTTGGCCACTTCCAAGACCTTATCCGCAGGAACGAACAGGAACACCGCATCGTGGTCCACGAACCGGCTGATCAGCCACGGGCAGGCTATCCTGTCCACCTTCGCCTTCTCCCTGGTGACCCATTTCATTTTTTTTACCCCCTATGCGAAAAATGGTATGCCCACATAGTCCTCACTTCTGATATTAAGGATTCGGATTCTATTATTCCAATATGATTAGGATTCGCGATGCATTTGGCCATCAGGGCGAGCACCCCTCTTATCCAGGTCCCCGGTCCTTCCATTAGGCGTCCCCACTCCTCGCTGCCGAAGTACAGGCATGACCGGCCGAAGCTATTCCACCTCAAATGATCATCATGTCTCCTAGCTGAGCCTATGAGAGATAAACCTGGTGGTGCGCTGGCACAAACAACTTCATCCACTTTCGAAAGACTGGGCAAAAGGTAGTAATACCTTGATGCGGGATTGAACCCGGTTTCAAGAGGCCAAAGATGTCATTGGTAAGAGTTACCAAGAGGTTGTCCAAGAGGGATTTCCTGAATTTAATGGACCCATTGGTCGCCGAATGGTTTGATTCCCGGTTCGAAGATCTCACCGAACCGCAATCATACGCGATCCCGCTGATACATGAAAGAAAGAATGTGCTGGTGTCGTCACCCACCGGGTCGGGCAAGACACTTACGGCGTTCACTTCTATCATCAACGAGCTTTTCAAGTACGCCAAGGACGGCAAGCTGGAGGACAAGATCTACGCTGTCTACATCTCTCCCCTCAAGGCATTGGCCAACGACATCAACAAGAACCTGGAGGAGCCGCTGCAGCAGATCAACGACCTGGCGGTGCAGAAGGGCATGGAGGCCCCCAAGATCCGTGTCGGCGTGCGTTCCGGTGACACGTCCCAGGCCGAACGTCAGAAGCAGCTGCGCAAGCCGCCGCACATCTTCATAACCACCCCCGAGTCGCTCGCAATGGTGCTCGCCGCACCAAAGTTCCGGGAGAAGTTCGCAAGCGTCGAGTATCTCATCATCGACGAGATCCACGAGGTCTGCGATTCCAAGCGTGGAGTGCACCTATCGCTGACCACCGAACGCCTCCAATCGCTGTGCCCGAGACCGATAACCAGGATCGGGCTTTCCGCCACCCTGGCCCCCATCGAGCACATCGCTTCCTACCTGGTCGGCTACGAGAACGGACAGATGCGGGACTGCAATCTGATCGAGATCAAGACGAAGAGGAACCTGGACCTCCGGGTCATCTGCCCTACCGAGGATATCACGACGCTACCGTACGAGATCGTGAACGCCAAGATGTACGACATGCTCCGGGACATGATCGAGGAGCACAGGACCACCCTGATCTTCACCAACACCAGGAGCGGCACAGAATCGGTCGTCTTCAAGCTCAAGGAGCGCGGCGTGGAGAGCATCGAGGCTCATCACGGCTCGCTGAGCAAGGAGAGCCGGCTGGACGTCGAGGACCGCCTGAAGAACGGCGAGCTGCGCTGCGTGGTGTCGTCCACCTCGCTCGAGCTGGGGATAGACATCGGGTCGGTGGACCTGGTGTGCCAGATCGGTTCGCCGAAGAGCGTCGCCAAGGGCCTGCAGAGGATCGGACGCTCGGGCCATTCGCACGGGAAGACACCCAAAGGCCGGATGCTGGTCTTTGACCTGGACGACCTGGTGGAATGTGCGGTGCTGTGCCGCGCGGCGCACAACCGGAACATCGACCGCGTGACGATACCGGAG